>JBBIOF010000193.1:0-5557 GCA_037443505.1 Candidatus Rokuibacteriota bacterium | reverse complement strand
TCCGAGCTCCCCAGGCCGGGCAGGCCGTCCGCCTCGCTCCAGACCCCCCGCCCGAGCGCCGGCGGCTCGTCGCCCCGGGCCCGGAAGGCCACGGCGGCCTCGACGCGGCGGCGGAGGAGGCCGGCGTCGACCGGCTCGTCCCGGCGGGTGAGGATCCGGCAGCAGAGGGGCGGGCGGGGGTTGTAGAGGCCCCGGCCGACGAAGGCCCCGCCGGCGTCGACGACGGTCACCACGCCGCCGGGCTCGACGTCGCTCACGTCGGCGACGTCGCCCTTGAAGATCCATGGGTGCCAGCGGGCCCGGTCACGACCCCGCTTGAGCCGCAGCACCCCGGTCATGCCCCGAGCGTACCCCAGATCGCGGTGGCCGGGCCCCGTGCGGCGGCGCCGGCGCGCCGCCGCGTCAGGCCAGGCCGAGCAGGCGGGGCACCACCAGCGTCAGCCAGGGCACGAAGATGACCACCGCCAGGCCCAGCAGCATCATGAGCACGTAGGGCATCATGGCCGCCGCGCAGCGGTCGGCGCGGGCCCGCGCGATGCCGCAGGCGATGAAGAAGCCGACGCCCACCGGCGGCAGGAACAGGCCGATCCCGGTGGCCGCGACCACCACCGTGCCGTAGTGGACCACGTCGATGCCGAGGCGCTGGACCACCGGCAGGAAGGTCGGCAGGAGGATCACCACCGCGGGCAGCCCCTCCAGCAGCGCTCCCAGGGCCACGAACAGCGCCGCGCTCAGGACCAGGAACGTCGTGGCGCCGCCGGGGACTGCCAGCATGAGCTGGAGCAGGGTGGCCGGTACCTGCTGGACGGCCACGATCCAGGCCACCACGGCGGCCATGCCCAGCAGGAAGCAGACGGCCGCGGTGGTCACCGCGCTCGAGATCAGGATCCGCGGCAGGTCCCGCCACGCGATCTCCCGGTAGATCAGGACGCCCGCCACCAGGGCGTAGAGCACCGCGAGCACGGCCGCCTCGGTGGGCGTGGCCGCGCCGCTCAGGATCCCGCCGAAGATGATGATCGGCAGCCCCAGCGGGACCAGGGCGTCCAGGAAGACGCGGGCCAGGGCGGCCACGCCCGGCCGGGGCTCGGCCGGGATGCCGGAGCGCCGCGCGTCGTGCCAGATCCAGGCCACGATGGCGACGGCCAGGATCACCGCGGGGACGAAGCCGGCCGCGAACAGGGCCGCCACCGACACGTTCGCGATCGACCCGATCACGATCATGAGGATGCAGGGCGGCACCAGGATGCCCATGGCGGACGCCGCCGAGACCACCGCCACGGCCTGGTCGGCCCGGTAGCCGGCCCTCAGCATGGGCGGGATCATGGTCGAGCCGATGGCCGAGACGTCGGCCACCGTGGAGCCCGAGATGCCCGAGAAGATGTACTCGGCCACCACCACCGCCATCGCCAGCCCGCCGCGGATCCAGCCCACGAGCGCCTGGGCGAGGCGGACCAGGCGGACCGCGATGCCGCCCGTCTCCATGAGCTCCCCGGCGAGCACGAACAGGGGAATGGCGAGGAGGACGAACGAGTCCACGGCCTGGAAGGCCTGCTGGACCACGGTGGACAGCGGGTACCGGGCGAAGGCGAGGAGGCCGGCCACCCCGGCCAGTCCCACGGCGAAGGCCACCGGGACGCCCAGCCCCAGCAGCACGACGAACGCGGCCGCGACGACGGCCGTCATGCGGGCTGCCCCCGGAGGGCCCGGCGGAGGACGGGGATCGCGTACAGGATCATGAAGCCGCCCCCGGCCGGGATGGCCGCGTAGACGTACGACTTGGGCAGCCCCATGACCGGCGTCTGCTGGTAGCGGCCCAGCTCGACCAGCGTGAGTCCCTGCTGGACCAGGACGGCGCCCACGGCGCAGACGGCCAGGGCGGCCAGGACCTCGGCGGCCCGCCGCGCGCCGGGGGCCAGCCGGTCGGTCAGGAGGTGGAGGCGGTAGTGGGCGCCGCGGCCCACGCCCACCGCGGCGCCCAGGAAGACGAGCCACACGAAGCACAGCCGGGCGATCTCGTCGTACCACGTGAAGGTGCGGACCAGCACGTAGCGCGAGAAGACGCCCAGGAAGATGTCGATGCACTCGGCCGCCATCAGGACGAGCAGCACGCCCTGGAGCAGCCGGTCGACCGCGCGCCAGGCCACGCTACCGGGCGGCGGCGGCCGCGGCCAGGAGCCGGGCCATGAACTCCTTGCCGACCTTCTGCTCCACCATGTCGTACACCGGCTTCATCAGCGCCTGGAACGCCTTCGTGTCCTTCACGTCGTTGACCCGGGTGCCGGCCTTGCGGATGACCTCGAGGTCGCCGGCCTCCTTCTCCACCTCGTGCTTGCGATGGGCGGCGCAGGCGAGGCGGATGGACTCGTCCACCGCCTGCCGGAGGTCGGCGGGCAGCGCCTGGTAGCGCTTGAGGTTCATGAAGTAGGCGATGGGCGGGTAGGAGTGACGCGTGAGCGAGTAGTACTTCGTCACCTCGTACATCTTGTCGGAGACGACGCTGAAGGTGGGCAGCTCCAGGCCGTCCACCGTCCCCTGCTTCATCGCCAGGTACACCTCGGCCCAGGGCATGGGGACGGGATTGGCGCCGAGCGCCTTCATCATCGTGATGTAGGTGGGCGACTCCTGCACCCTGATGGTCTGGCCCTTCATGTCGGCCGGGGTGGTCACCGCGCGCTTGTTGGACAGCATGTGGCGGAAGCCCCAGCCGCCGCCGAAGCAGAACCCCTTGAGGTTCTTCCCCTCCATCTTCGCCAGCAGCTCCTGGCCCAGGGGGCCGTCCAGGACCTTCCAGATCTGCTCGCGGGAGGTCCACAGGAAGGGCAGGTCCAGGGCCATGTAGGCGGGCTCGAACATGCCCCCGATGGGGGCGCTGCCCACGCCGGCCAGGTCGATGGTGCCGAGCTGCACGCCCTCCAGGTGCGCGGCCTCGCCCTTGGCGAGCTGGTTGGAGTGGTAGACCTCGAGCTTGATCCGGCCGCGCGTCTTCTCCGCCAGGATCTTCGCCAGGTCCAGCAAGGCGTCGTTCATGGGGTTGCCGGGCCCGGTCACGCTGCCGACCTTCCAGACCATCGGGGCCTCGGCGGCCGCCCCGGGCGGCACGGCGAGGAGCGAGAGGGCGAGCAGCACGGCGAGCAGGGGGGTGCGCAGGGACATGGCAGCCTCCGTGTGATGGTGGTGTGGTCAGTCCTCGACACGCCTGGTCACGGCGAAGGTGTCGCCGAAGCTGGGACAGTAGGTGATGTGGTAGGGCTCGGGGCCGCCCGCCACCGCCACCAGGAGGTCCTCCGGCCGCCGGATGGCGCAGACGGCGTCGCCCTCGATCGCGCGCTCGCGCAGGGGCTTGGTGGGCAGGACCTCGTGCGGCGGAAAGCGCTCCAGCGGGATCCGCGCCCGCTCGTGGAGGAACCGGCGGACCGCGGCGCGGTCGGGGAAGCCCTGGTCCGCGAGGAGCCGGGCGTGGCCGGGGGTGAAGAACACCACCGGGTTCCCCCGGGCCAGCAGGACGTTGTTGTTGCCCATGGTGGCCATCGCGTCCGCGGTCAGGACCAGGGCGTCCTCGGCCCGGCCGGACAGGATCAGCAGGTTGTTGGTGCCCTGGACGCCCACGGCGGTCACCGTGCTCTCCTCGGGGCGGAACCCGCGCTCGACGTGGAGCGGCGGCCAGGGGCTCTCCTCCTCGTTCTCCCCCAGGCAGAACGTGTACTTGCCGGGCATGCCGAGGACGGCCTTGTCCACCGTCCCGGGGACGCCGCCGCCGATGTTGAGCAGGCAGAGGCGCAGGGCGCGCCCGATGGTGGCGTTGGCCCGGCAGCCGGGGCCCAGGGCGTTCCGGCCGCAGTTGAGGCCGATCTTCCGGCGGACGGGGCCGTTGACGATCAGCAGCGGCCCCACCGGGTTGGTCGTCGCCTGGATGCCGTGCAGGTTGAAGTCGGGGTCCGCCACGGCCTCCACGGCGGCGATGACCACCGGCAGGTACTCGGCGGCGCAGCCGGCCATGACGGCGTTGACGGCGATCTTCTCCACCGTGGCGGCGCCGTGGCGCGGATCGAGGTGGGCGACCACCTCGTCCGGCGGCCGCCGGGTCGTCTCCAGCATGCGCGCCACCCGCTCCGGGGTGGGCGGGATGAGGGGGAGCCCGTCGGACCAGCCCTGGGCCAGGGCGTACTCGAAGAGGGCCTCCGGGTCGTCCGGAACCCGGTGAATCCGGGACGAGAGACGGGCCACGGTCAGGCCGCTCGCAGCAGCGCGAGGACGCCCTCGAGGGCGCGGTCCGCCACGCGCTCCATCGCCTCCCTGCCGCCGTACTCCGTCTCCTCGGTGGGCGGCAGGATCACGCAGGGGGCCTCAGGGACGCCGCGGCTCGACCGGGTGGCGTCGACCAGCTCGCGGAACCGCTCCGTCGCGAGCACCACCGCGTAGACGCCCCGCTTCAGCAGCTCGATCTGGTCGTGGACACTCCACGCCGTGCACGACCCTCAGTTGGCGAGCCCCACGACGGCGACCCGGGCCCGGGCCGCGACGGCGTCGAGGCGGGAGGGCGAGGCGCCGCTGGCGAGGGGGATGGTCTCGACGAGCACGTCGGCGACCCCGTGCTCCGCCGGAAGGCGGGCGGCGAGCCGCTCGGCGATCAGGTCCATGCTCTGCCAGCGGTTGGTCAGGACGGCCACGACGGCGCCGGCGAGGCTGGCCGGCGGGGCCGGCACGGCGACGCCGATGCCGGGCGGCGGCACGGTCGGGTCAAGGATCTCCATGGCTCCTCCCGCTCTCTCGGCCCCGGCCGAGACCGCCCCGGGGCGCCGGCATCGTACCACACCGGCGCGGGCGGCCGGTCAGCGCCGGCGGAGGACCACCACCATCAGGAGGGGATGCCGCGACCGCTCCAGCACCTGGTGCGGCTTGAAGCCGAAGAACCACTGGACGAACTCGAACCCCCCGGCGAGATCCACCAGGGCCCTGAGCTCCTGCGGGAAGACCATGCGCGACAGGTGGGTCTGCCGGTAGACGCGCCGGACGCCGTTCTCCACCGCCTCGAGCGTCATCCGCTCCCGGAAGACCTGGGTGACGGGGTCCACGTCGTGGAGGGCCGAGAAGGACGCCCGGACGGTCAGCGCACCCCGCCGCCGGGACCACGACCAGCTCCGCGCCGGGTTCGTCCACGAGGACGCCATGTACCGGTCGAAGACGTAGAGCCCGCCGCGCCTGACCGCCCGGGCCACCGCCCGGAGGTGGGCCAGGAGCTGCTCGTTGGTCAGGAGGTGGCCCTGCGAGTCCTGCATGCAGATGGCGGCGTCGACCGGACGGGCCAGGCGGAAGTCGGTCATGTCGCCCACCAGCAGGTCGGCGCGCCGGCCGTGGGCGCCCAGGCGCTCGCGCAGGAACTCGATGTTCTTCGGGGAGAGGTCGAGGCCCGTCATCCGGTAGCCGCGGGCCGCCAGGCGGACCAGGTGGGGGCCGGTGCCGCAGGCGATGTCCAGGACGTCCCGCACCGGGCGGCGCGCGTAGCGCCGGAAGCAGTGGACGAGGAAGTCCACCTCGCCCTTGCGGTTCATGTCGAAGG
>JBBIOF010000192.1:0-5578 GCA_037443505.1 Candidatus Rokuibacteriota bacterium | reverse complement strand
ACCCGCGGCCGGCCGCGCGGCTCGCTACAATAGTCCCGTGACCCTGGAGGAGAAGCTGGCGACGCTCCCGGACCGGCCCGGCGTCTACCTCTACCGCGACGCCCGGGGACAGGTCCTCTATGTGGGCAAGGCGGCCTCGCTCCGCAGCCGCGTGCGCTCGTACTTCCAGGAGTCCCGCCCGCGGGACCCGAAGACCGAGGCGCTGGTGCGCCAGATCGCCGACCTCGAGTACATCGTCACGGACAACGAGCTGGAAGCGCTGATGCTCGAGGCGAACCTGGTGCGCCGGCACCGGCCCCGCTACAACATCGTCCTGCGGGACGACAAGCACTACCCCTTCCTCAAGCTCACCACCAACGAGGAGTTCCCGCGGCTCCTGGTGGCGCGGCGGGTCCAGAAGGACGGGGCCGTCTACTACGGGCCCTACTACCCGGCCACCGCCATGCGGGAGACGCTGCGCCTGGCCCGCCAGCTCTTCCCGCTGCGCACCTGCTCCATCCGGATCGACGGGCGGGCCGAGCGCCCGTGCATCCAGTACTCCATCCACCGGTGCAACGCCCCGTGCACGGGCTGGGAGACCCGGCAGGGGTACGCCGCCACCGTGCGCGAGGTGCAGCGCTTCCTGGAGGGCCGGGACGACGACCTGGCGGTGCGCCTGACCCGCGAGATGGAGGCGGCCGCCGCCGACCTCAAGTTCGAGCGGGCGGCCCTGCTGCGCGACCAGATCCAGTCGCTCAACGTCGTCCGCGAACGCCAGAAGATCATCTCCACCGAGCCGGTGGACCAGGACGTGGTGGGGGTGGTCCGCCAGGGCGCCGACGCCTGCGTGGAGCTGTTCTTCGTGCGGGGCGGCCGCCTGGTGGGGCGGGAGGACTTCTTCCTCGACCGGGTTGCCGGCTGGAGCGACGGCGAGATCCTCTCCGCGTTCGTGCGCCAGTTCTACGGCAAGGCCGTGGTCCCGGCGCCCGAGATCCTGCTGTCGGAGGAGCTGCCCGAGGCGGAACTGGTGGCCGAGTGGCTGGCGGGGCTGGCGGGCCGGCGCGTGCAGCTGGTGGTGCCCCGACGCGGCCCGCGCCGCGAGTTCGTGGCCATGGCCGAGCAGAACGCGGCGCTGGCGCTGCAGAACCACCTGCTGTCCCGGTCCAACCGGCAGCAGCTGGTGCTGGAGGACCTGCAGCGTGCGCTGGACCTGCCGGGCCTGCCCAACCGCATCGAGGGGTACGACGTCTCCTCCATCCAGGGCTCCGAGCAGGTGGGCGCCATGGTGGTCTGGGAGAACGGCGCCATGAAGAAGGACGACTACAGGCGCTTCCGCATCCGGACGGTGGCGGGCGCGGACGACTACGCCTCGCTGGCCGAGATGCTGCGGCGGCGCTTCTCGCGGTCGCTGGAGCAGGGCACGGCCCTGCCGGACCTGGTGCTCATCGACGGGGGCCGCGGCCAGCTCAACGTGGGCCTGAGCGTGCTGCAGGAGCTGGGCCTCGACTGGATCCCGGCGGCGGCGCTGGCCAAGCAGCGGGAGGAGGTGTACCGGGGCGACGGGCTCGAGCCGCTCCGGCTCGACCCCACGTCGCCCGGGCTCCAGACGCTCCAGAAGATCCGCGACGAGGCCCACCGCTTCGCCGTCACGTACCACAAGAAGCTGCGTGCCAGGCGGACCGTCCAGTCCGTGCTGGACGCCATTCCCGGGGTGGGGCCGGCGATCCGCACGAGCCTCCTCAAGACGCTGGGCTCGGCGCGCCGCGTGCGGGAGTCCACGGTGGCCGAGCTGGCGGCGGTGCCGCGGGTCACGCCCCGGCTGGCCCAGCGCATCTACGACCACTTCCATCCGCCCGGCACCGGGGAGGGCGACCGGGAACCGGATCCCGCGGTGGGGGGTTTAGTCAACGAACGCCAGCCGGGCTCGGGGGGAGGTGACAGGACATGAAGAAGCTCGTCGCGGTGGTCGCGACGGTGGCAGTGGTCGCCTTCGCGGGGGTCGCCGTGGCCGCCGAGTGCCCGCTGCTCATCAAGCAGCTGCGGGAGGCCAAGGTGGCCGACGCCGGCAAGGCGGCCGAGGTCAAGAAGCTGACCGACGAGGCCGAGAAGCTCCACAAGGACGGCAAGCACGCCGACTCGGTGAAGAAGGCCGAGGAGGCGGCGAAGGTCGCCGGGATCACGCTCGCCCGCAAGAAGTAGTCGTCGTCACGATGACCCCCGCGGCGCGGCCCCGCGCCGCGGGGGTTTTCTTGCCTCTGCGCGCTAAGTCTGGTAACAATCGACGCAATTATGTCCACCGATCGCTACCCCGTCCACGAGATCGAGGCCCGGTGGCAGCGGGTCTGGGAGGAGCGGAAGCAGTTCCAGGTCACCGAGGATCCGGGCCGCCCCAAGTTCTACTGCCTCGAGATGTTCCCGTACCCGTCGGGCCGCATCCACATGGGCCACGTGCGGGTCTACGCGATCGGGGACGTGCTGGCCCGCTACAAGTGGATGCGCGGGTTCAACGTGCTCCACCCCATGGGCTGGGACGCCTTCGGGCTCCCGGCCGAGAACGCCGCCATCGAGCACGGCGTCCACCCCGCCGTCTGGACGCACGAGAACATCGCCTACATGCGCAGTCAGCTGCGGAAGCTGGGCACGTCCTACGACTGGAGCCGGGAGATCACCACCTGCGACCCCGACTACTACCGGTGGGAGCAGCTGGTGTTCATCCGGATGTTCGAGCGGGGCCTGGCCTACCGACGCCGCTCCACCGTGAACTGGTGCCCCTCCTGCCAGACCGTCCTGGCCAACGAGCAGGTGGAGGCGGGCCGGTGCTGGCGCTGCGACTCCGAGGTGGTGCCCCGGGACATCGAGGGCTGGTTCTTCAAGATCACCGCCTACGCCGAGGAGCTGCTGCAGTGGTGCGACCGGCTGCCGGGCTGGCCGGAGCGGGTCCTCACCATGCAGCGCAACTGGATCGGCAGGAGCGAGGGCGCGGAGTTCGACCTGCCGGTGGCCGGGCGGCCCGGGCTCGCGGTGCGCGTGTTCACCACGCGGCCCGACACGGCGTTCGGCATGACCTACGCGGTGCTCGCCCCGGAGCACCCGCTGGTGGACCGGCTCGTCACCGACGAGGCCGAGCGCGCGGCGGTGGCGGCCTTCCGGGCCGAGGTGGCCCGGGAGTCCGAGATCGAGCGGACGGCGGCCGACCGGCCCAAGCGGGGGCTGAGGCTCCGGGCCTCGGTGGTGAACCCCTTCAACGGGGCCGTGATCCCCCTCTTCATCGCCGACTACGTCCTGATGGGGTACGGCACCGGCGCCATCATGGCGGTGCCCGGCGAGGACCAGCGCGACTGGGACTTCGCGCGGCAGTACGGCCTGCCCATCATCGAGACGGTCCGGCGCCCGCCCGACTGGACAGGCGAGGCCTACCCGGGTGACGGCGTCAAGATCAACTCGGGCTTCCTGGACGGGCTCACCGTGGCCGAGGCCAAGCGGCGGGCCATCGACTGGCTGGTGGAGCGCGGGCTCGGGGAGGCCCGGGTCAACTACCGGCTGCGCGACTGGGGCATCAGCCGGCAGCGCTACTGGGGCGCGCCCATCCCCATCCTCTACTGCGACCGCTGCGGCATGGTGCCGGAGAGGGAGGAGAACCTGCCGGTGGTGCTGCCGCGGGACGTGCAGATCAGTGGCAAGGGCGGCTCGCCGCTGGCCGACGTGGCGACCTTCGTGCACGCCCCGTGCCCGAAGTGCGGCGGCCGGGCACGGCGCGAGACCGACACCATGGACACCTTCGTGGAGTCCTCGTGGTACTTCCTCCGCTACTGCTCGCCCCGCCACGGCGCGGGCATGTTCGACCCCGCCGCGGCCGCGTACTGGATGCCGGTCGACCAGTACATCGGCGGCATCGAGCACGCGGTCCTCCACCTGCTCTACGCCCGCTTCTACACCAAGGTCCTCCGCGACCTGGGGTTCACCAAGGTGGACGAGCCGTTCCAGGCCCTCCTCTCCCAGGGGATGGTGATCAAGGACGGCGCCAAGATGTCGAAGTCCAAGGGCAACGTGGTGGATCCCGACGAGCTGATCGCGAAGTACGGGGCCGACACCGCGCGCCTGTTCTCGCTCTTCGCGGCGCCGCCGGAGAAGGACCTGGAGTGGAACGACCACGGCGTGGAGGGGGCCTCCCGCTTCCTCAACCGGGTGTGGCGGTTCGTGACAGGGCACCTGGACGAGCTGCGCGCGGCGCCCACGCGCTCCGGCGCCCCGGCCACCGACGAGGGACGGCGCTTCCGGCGGGTGATCCACGAGACCATCCGGCGCGTCACCGACGACATCGAGGGCGACTTCCACTTCAACACGGCGGTGAGCGCCATCATGGAGCTGGTGAACGCGCTCCAGGCCTTCGAGCAGGCGTCGCTGGACCGCGCGCCGCAGGACGAGCGCCGCGCGCTGCTCCGGGAGGCGGTGGAGGTCCTCCTCCTGCTGCTGGGGCCCTTCTGCCCCCACATCGCGGAGGAGCTGTGGTCCCGGCTGGGCCACGACGGGAGCCTCTTCACGGAGCAGTGGCCGTCGCCGGACCCGGCCGCGCTCCGCAAGGAGGAGGTCACGGTGGTGGTGCAGGTGGACGGCAAGGTGCGGGGCCGCCTGACCGTGGCTGCGGACACGAGCGAGGAGGAGGTGCGCCGGCGGGCGCTGGACGACGAGCGGGTGAAGGGGTGGATCGGCGCGGGCGGCGTGGCCCGGGTGGTGGTGGTCCCCAACCGGCTCGTCAACATCGTCACGCGGCGATGACGCGCCGGCTGCGCGCGGCCCTCCTCGCCACCGCCGCGGCCCTGGCCCTGGGCGGGTGCGGCTACTCGCTGCGCGGCACGCTGCCGTCCCACATCAAGACGGTCGCCGTGCCCGTGTTCAAGAACCGCACGGGGCAGCCCGCCGTGGAGAACTTCCTGACGCGGGCGGTGGTGGAGGCGTTCTCCACCAACGGCCGGCTCCGGGTGGTGCGCCCCGAGGAGGCCGACGCCATCCTCGAGGGCGCGGTGGTGGGCTACGACCTGCAGTCGGTGGCCTTCGACCCGGCCGCGAACATCCGGCAGTACCGCCTGGTGGTGACGCTGGACCTGCTCTTCCGCGACCTCCGGCAGCAGCAGGTGCTCTTCGACCGCAAGGGGCTCCAGGAGCGCGCCGACTTCCGGGTGCCCGGGACGGTGTCGGAGACCATCGCACGCGAGGAGACGGCGCTCCGGACGGCGGCGGCGGAGATCGCGCGCGCGGTGGTGGCCTTCACCGTCGAGCGCTTCTGAGCGCCCGGCGCTCCAGCCGGTGGACTACGGAGCGTTCCTCCGCCAGGCCGAGCGCGGCCAGCTCCCGCCCGTCGTCCTGATCCACGGCGCCGATGCCCAGCTCCTCGACGACGCCCTGGCGCTGGTGGGCCGGCGGCTGTTCCCCGAGCCCGCCCACGCCCTCCTCGACCGCGAGGTCCTCGACGCCCGCGAGGTGGAGCCCGAGGCGATCGTGAGCGCGGCGTCCACGCTGCCGGTGCAGGCCGCCACCCGCCTGGTGGCCGTGCGCCACGCCGAGGGGATGCCCGCCCGCGGAGCCGAGGCGCTGGCGCGCT
>JBBIOF010000191.1:0-5581 GCA_037443505.1 Candidatus Rokuibacteriota bacterium | reverse complement strand
GGTGGGCAAGCCGGGCCTCGACGGGCACGACCGGGGCGCGAAGGTCGTGGCGCAGGCGCTGCGCGACGCCGGGATCGAGGTGGTGTACACCGGGCTCCGGCGCACGCCCGAGGCGATCGTCCAGGAGGCGATCCAGGAGGACGTGGACGTGATCGGGCTCAGCATCCTGTCGGGCGCGCACCTGCCCCTCACGCGCCGGGTGATGGAACGCCTCGAGGCCGAGGGCGCCCGGGAGATCCGGGTGGTGGTGGGGGGCATCATCCCGCCCCGCGACGTGGAGGCGCTGCGCGCGCTGGGCGTGGCCGCGGTGTTCCCCATGGGCACGCGCCTGCCGGAGATCGTCGCCGCCTTCAAGGAGGGCCTGCCGCGATGAGAGACGTCATCCTGCACGCCGGCATCCCGGTGAAGCCGGTCTACGGCCCGGAGGACCTCGCCGGGCTGGACTTCGCCCGCGACATCGGCCGGCCCGGAGAGTACCCGTTCACGCGGGGGATCCACCCCCACATGTACCGCGAGCGCCTGTGGACCATGCGCCAGTACATCGGCTTCGGGACGCCGGCCGAGACCAACGCCCGGTTCAAGTACCTCATGGCCCACGGCCAGGACGCCCTCAACGTGGCGTTCGACCTGCCCACCCAGCTGGGCCTCGACTCGGACGACCCGCGCGCCGAGGGCGAGGTGGGGCAGGTGGGCATGGCGGTGGACACGCTGGCCGACATGGAGGAGGCGTTCGCCGGCATCCCCCTGGACCGGGTGAGCGTCTCGCTCACCATCAACGGCATGGCCGCGCCCATCACCGCCATGTACTACGCCGTGGCGAGGAAGCAGGGCGCCGCGCCCGAGCGGGTGGTGACCACGCCCCAGAACGACATCCTGAAGGAGTTCGTGGCCCGGGGCACGTGGGTCTACCCGGTGGAGCCGTCGCTGCGTCTGGTCGCCGACCTGATCGAGTACTCGGCCCGCCGCTACCCCCGCTCCAACCCCGTCTCCGTGTGCGGCTACCACATCCGCGAGGCCGGCTGCACCACGGCCCAGGAGATGGCCTACGGGCTCGCCATCGCGGCCGCCTACGTGGAGCTCATGCTCCGCCGGGGCATGGACGTGGACGACTTCGCACCGCGCATCTCCTTCAACTTCACGTGCTGGGGCAAGATCTTCGAGGAGGTGGCCAAGTTCCGCGCCGGCCGCCGGCTCTACGCGCGGATGATGCGGGAGCGGTTCGGGGCCCGCAACCCGCGGTCCTGGATGTTCCGGACGCTCATCGGCGGGGGCGGCTCCGCCTTCACCGTCCAGGAGCCGGAGAACAACATCGTCCGCGGCGCCTACATCGCCCTGGCCGCGGCGCTGTCCGGCGCCCAGACCATGGCGCTGCCCACCTACGACGAGGCGTACACCATCCCGTCCGCGCGGGCCCAGCTCATCGCGCTCCGGACCATGCAGATCTGCGCCGAGGAGTCGGGCGCGGCCGACACCGTGGACCCGCTGGCGGGCTCCTACTACGTGGAGGCCCTCACCGGCGAGATGGAGCGGCGGATCGAGGCGGAGCTGCGGCACGTGGAGGCGCTGGGGGGCATGGTGGAGGCGGTGAAGACCGGCGCCGTCCAGGCCGAGGTGGCGCGACAGGCCTACCTCTTCGAGCAGCGCCTGGCCTCGGGCGAGATCCCCAGGGTGGGCGTGAACTGCCACGTGGGCGACGGCCGCGCGGGCGCCGACCCGGAGGTGGAGCTCTACCGCTACGACCCGCGGGTGGCCGAGGCGCAGGTCGCGAAGCTCCGACGCGTGCGGGCGGGGCGGGACGGCGGGGCCGTGGAGGCGGCGCTCCGCCGGCTCCGCGAGGAGGCCCGGGGGAGCGGCAACCTGATGGAGCCCATCCTGGAGGCCGTCGAGGCGTACGCCACGCTGGGCGAGGTCGCGCAGGCCATGAAGGACGTGTTCGGCGAGTGGAAGGAGCCGGTGCGGCTCTGATGGACGCCGGCGGCCGCTTCGACGTCATCGGCCGGGCGGTGCCCAAGCGCGACGGCGCCGACAAGGTCACCGGACGCACGCGCTACGTGCACGACCTGGTGCTGCCGCGCATGCTGCACGGCCGCATCCTGCGATCGCGGTACCCGCACGCGCGGATCGTCCGGGTCCACGCCGAGCGGGCCCGCCGGCTGCCCGGAGTGGCCGTGGTGCTGACGGGCGCGGACGTGGAGCAGCACCCCTTCGGCTTCGTCCGGGACCAGCTGGCGCTCAAGCGGGGCAAGGTGCGCTGCGTCCGGGACGAGGTGGCCGCGGTGGCGGCCGAGACCCCGGCCCTGGCGCGGGAGGCCCTGGAGCTCATCGAGGTGGAGTACGAGGAGCTGCCGGCCGTCTTCGACCCGGAGGCGGCGCTGCGGCCGGGGGCGCCCCTGGTGCACGAGGAGCTGGGGACCAACCTCACGTCGCTCCGCTACCAGTTCGAGCACGGCGACGTGGAGGGGGCGTTCGCCGGGGCGGCGGCGGTGGTGGAGGGCGAGTACCGCCTGAACTTCGTGACGCCGGCGTGCCTCGGCACCATGGTGGCCATCGCCGACTGGGACCCGGAGGGGCGGCTCACCATGTGGACCACCACCCAGGTGCCCTTCCTCTACCAGCGCGACATCGCCGCGGCCCTGGGGATCACCGGGGACCGCGTGCGGGTCATCCAGCCGCCGGTGGGGGGCAACTTCGGGCGGGGCCTCGACCTCTACCCCATCGACGTCATCGCGGCCCTCCTGGCGCGCCACGCGCGCCGCCCGGTGAAGATCGAGTTCGACCGCACGGAGGAGTTCGTGGCCTGTCCCACCCGCGAGCCGTGCGTCATCCGGCTCCGGACGGCGGCAGCGGCGGACGGCCGCCTCCTGGCCCGCGACTGCCACGTCACCATCGACAACGGCGCCTACGTCTCCTGGGGCTCCACCACCCCCTACGTGATGCTGGCCACCGTGGCGGGGCTCTACCGCTGCCCTGCCGTGCGGTTCGACACCACCATCGCCTACACCAACAACCCCTACTCCGGCTCCATGCGCGGCTACGGCAACCTGGAGTCCACCTTCGCCGTGGAGGCCCAGATGGACGACCTGGCCGAGCGGCTGGGGCTGGACCGGCTGGAGGTGCGGCGCCGCAACGCGGTGCGGGCCGGCGACGTGACCCCCCAGGGCTTCGCCGTCACCTCCTGCGCGATGACCGAGTGCCTGGACGCCGTGGCCGAGGAGATCGCCGCGGACCCGCCGCCGCTCGCGCCCGGCTGGCGGCGCGGCGTCGGCTACGCGGCCATGTTCCACGTGGGCGGCGGGGCCCGCATCTACCGCTCGGACGGCTGCGGGGCCATCGTCCGGCTGGACGACTTCGGCAAGGTCACCCTGGTGACGGGCGCCACCGAGATCGGGCAGGGCTCGGAGACCGTCCTGGCCATGATCGTGGCCGAGACGCTGGGCGTGCCGCTCGACCGGGTGGAGGTGGTGAACACCGACACCGCGGTGAAGCCCTGGGACGTCGGCGTCCACGCCAGCCGCACCACCTTCATCGCCGGCAACGCGGCCCGCCAGGCCGCCGAGCGGCTGCGGGCCCAGCTCCTGGCCCTGGCCGCCGAGCAGCTCGACGAGCCGGTGGAGCGCCTGGAGGTCCGCGACGGCTGGGTCTACGTGCGGGACGAGCCGGGGCGGCGCCTGCCCTACGACCGCGTCGCGCGCGCCGGTCACCTCCGCCCCGGCGGCCGGCCCCTGGTGGCCGAGGCGTTCTACGACCCGCCCACCAGCATGCTGGACAAGGACCTGCGTGGCAACGTGTCGGCCACCTACGGCTTCGCCGCCCAGGCCGTGCTCCTCGACGTGGAGGTGGCCACGGGGCGGGTGGCGGTGCGCAAGGTGGCCTCCGCCCACGACGTGGGCCGCGCGCTGAACCCGCTCGCGGCCGAGGGCCAGATCCACGGCGGCATCCACATGGGGCTGGGCTACGCCCTGAGCGAGCGGCTGGTGGTGGAGCGCGGCCAGGTCCTCACCTCCACGTTCATGGACTACGCCATCTTCCGGGCCGACGACATGCCGCGCCTCGCCGTCCGTCTCATCGAGACGGTGGACGCCGAGGGTCCGTTCGGGGCCAAGGGCCTCGGCGAGTCCGGCGTCATCCCCGTCTCGGCGGCCGTCGCCAACGCCGTGAAGGACGCCGTCGGCGTGCGCTTCACCGAGCTGCCCATCACGCCGGCGGCCGTCCGCGCCGCGCTGGAGCAGGCGGGATCGTGAAGCTGCTGGAGGGCGTCCGCGTCCTGGACCTCTCCCGGATGCTGGCCGGGCCGTACGGCTCCATGCTGCTGGCGGACATGGGGGCCGAGGTGATCAAGATCGAGGATCCCGACGGCGGGGACCCCATGCGGGTCATGGGCCCGCCCTTCCTGCCCGGCGGCGAGAGCGCCTACTTCCTGGCGATCAACCGCAACAAGAAGTCGGTCGCGCTGGACCTCACCCGCGAGGCGGGGCGCGAGGTGTTCTTCGACCTGGTGCGCAGCGCCGACGTGGTCTGGGAGAACTTCCGCCCGGGCGTCATGGCCCGGCTGGGCTGCGACCACGCGCGGCTCCGGACGCTCAATTCCCGCGTCGTCGTCTGCTCCATCTCGGCCTACGGCCAGGACGGCCCCTACCGCGACTGGCCCGCCTTCGACCTCGCGCTGCAGGCGATGGGCGGGGCCATGAGCCTCACCGGCGAGCCGGGCGGGCGCCCGGTGCGGATGGGCCTGCCCATGGGCGACCTGGCCGGGGGCATGTTCGGGGCGTTCGCGGTCGCGGCCGCGCTGTTCCGGCGGCAGGTGACCGGCGAGGGCGCGTACCTGGACCTCTCGCTGCTCGACTGCCAGGTGTCGCTCCTGACCTACCTGGCGCAGTACTTCTGGACGGACGGGCGCGTCCCCGGCCCCCAGGGCTCGGGCCACGCCTCCGTGGTGCCCTACCAGGCGCTCGCCACCCGGGACGGGTACCTGATCGTGGCGGTGTTCGCCGAGAAGTTCTGGCGGGGCTTCTGCCTCGCCGTGGAGCGCCCCGAGTGGGAGCACGACCCGCGCTTCGCCACCAACGTGGACCGGGTGGCGAGCCGCGAGGTGCTGATCCCGATGGTGGAGGAGGTGTTCCGCGGGCGGAGCACCGGGGAGTGGCTCGAGCGGCTGCAGGCGCAGGGGGTGCCGGTGGCGCCCATCCTCACGGTGGACCGCGTGCTGGGCGATCCCCAGGTGCTGGAGCGGGAGATGGTCGTCCGCATGGACCACCCGCGGCACGGCCGCCTGCCGACCCTGGGCACGCCCATCAAGGTGGACGGGCGTCTCGGGCTCGACGTGGGGCCGCCGCCGCGCCTGGGCGAGCACACCGACGAGGTGCTGCGCGACGTCCTGAAGTACCCGGGACCGCGGATCGCCGCCCTGCGCGGCGCCGGGGTGGTCGCATGACGCAGGTGGCCGTGCTCGGGGGCAGCAACGGGGCCTACGCCGCGGCGGCGGACCTGGCCCTGGCCGGGCACGCGGTCCGTCTGTGGCGGCGGGACGAGGCCGACCTGGCCGCGGTCCGGCAGGCACGCGGCATCACCCTCGCCGCGGAGG
>JBBIOF010000190.1:0-5584 GCA_037443505.1 Candidatus Rokuibacteriota bacterium | reverse complement strand
GGCCGTCGCTCGCGGCGGCCCGAAGCTCGGTTCGGCAGCCAGGGCAGCCGGCGGACCGGGGCCGCGACCTCCCGCGGCTGGGCGGCGTCGCCGGGCGCCGCCACGCCGGGATCGAAGGGCACCTGGGCGATCTCCAGCTCATCCCGGCGGTCGCTGCGAACCCCGGCGGCCGAGGCCACCAGCCGCTTGATCCGCTCGATCTCGTCGTCGGGGCGCGGCACCCGCTTGCCTGCGACCAGGGGCACGTCCAGCAGCACGGCGATCGACAGGCGCCGGACGTCGCCGGGGGCAACGACCGTCTTCTCCACGGTGCGCGCGATCTCGTAGGTGGTCTGCTCGCTCTCCCGCTGCGTCCGGTTGGTGGCGGTCGCCTGGGCCTGGGGCTGGGGCGCCCCCTGGGGGCCGACGGTGGGCTGGGCGGACGTGCCCTGCAGGTTCTCGCTGGACCGCGTCTGGCTCCGGACCAGCGTCTTGGGATCGAACCGCTCCTCGGTGCGCTCGATCTGGTCGAAGTTGACCAGGGCGGCGACCCGCACGGCCGAGTGGCCCGGTCCGACGATGGGGTCCAGCAGGCTCTGGACGCGGCGCTCGATGTCCTGCTCGATGGTGGTGCGCGCCTCGAGCTGGTTGGCCGACAGGCCGCCGATCCGGTCCAGCCCGCTCACCAGCATCCGCCCCGTCGAGTCCACCACCGTCACGCGGTCGGGCGACAGGCCCTCCACCGAGGCGGTGACCAGGTGGACGATGCCGCGCACCTGGTCGGGGCGCAGCGTGGCGCCCGGCCGGAGCCGCAGCACCACGGAGGCCGACGCCGGCCGGTCCTGGGACGAGAACACCCGCGGCGCCGGCAGTGCCAGGTGGACCCGCGCCTGCTGCACCTCCTTGAGCTGCCCGATGGTCCGGGCCAGCTCCCCCTGGAGCGCGCGCTGGAAGTTGAGGCGCTGGGCGAAGTCGGTCATCCCGAACTGGTTCTTGTCGAAGATCTCGAAGCCGACCGTGCCGCCGCTGGGGACGCCCTGGCTGGCCAGCCGGAGGCGCCACTCGTGGACGCGGGCCGCGGGAATGAGGACCTGCCCGCCGTCGCCCACCCGGTAGGGGACGCGGCCGGCCTTGAGGGCGTCCACCACTGCCGCGGCGTCGTCGGACGAGAGGTTCGAGAAGAGCACCTGGTAGTCCACCAGCAGCGTGCTGGCGGCGTAGACTCCCAGGCCGGCCAGCAGGGTGACGCCGGCCGCGCCGGCCAGGGCGAGGCGCCCGCGCGGCGTCAGGCCCGACCAGATCTCGCCGAGGCGCCCGAGGAGTGCGGTGAGGGCGGGAGGCATCGTGCGCTACACCTGCATCCGCTGGATCTCTTGGTAGGCCTCGAGGAGGCGGCTGCGGACCTGCAGCATGAGCGCCAGCGTGATCGACGCGCGCTCCATGGTGATCATGGTGGCCGTGACGTCGGTGGAGCGGCCGGTGGCGTAGGCCCGGGCGGCCTCCTCGGCGGCCTTCTGGGCCTGCTCGACCTCGCCGATCAGGCCCTTCAGCGTGTCCACGAACCGGACACCGTCCGGCGCCCCGGAGGGCGGCGCGACGGGCGCCACGGGCCGGACGTCCGCGGCGATGGGGGCGATGGGGTCCGCCATGTCCGCTACCGGCCCAGCTCCAGGGCCTTCTGGGCCATGCCCTTGAGGGCCTGGATGGCGGTGACGTTCGCCTCGTAGGCGCGGGTGGCGGCCATCATCTCCGCCATCTCCAGCACGGGGTTGACGTTCGGCATTTCCACGTAGCCCTCGGGATCGGCGTCGGGGTGGCCGGGCATGTACTGCCGGCGCGTCTCGGGCACGGCGGTCACGGCGCCCACCCTCACCCCCCGGAGCTGGGGCTCGCCGGGCAGGAGGGAGGCGAAGGGCGGCGCCTCCGACTCCAGGCGGACCACCCGCCGGTGGTACGGTCCGCCGGCCTCCGTGCGCGTGGTGTTGGCGTTGGCCAGGTTCTCCGCGATGACGTTCAGCCGCGTCCGCTGCGCCGAGAGCGCCGAGGCGCTGATGCTGAGGGCTCCGTGGGGCATCCCGAGTCCTCCTGCCGGCCGCTACCGGCCCTGGATGGCCGACTTCAGCGCGTTGAAGCGCGCGTTGAGCAGGTGCACGACGACGTTGTGGTAGATCGCGTTCTGGGTGAGCCGGACCATCTGGCGGTCGATGTCGACGTCGTTGCCGTCCGGCCGGGCCGGCCCGTCCGGCGCGTCCACGATCCGCACGTCCAGCTCCGAGACGGGATCGGGCCGCGACTGCACCAGCCGGGCCAGGTCCAGCTCGCTGGCGAAGCTCAGGTCGTGCGCCCGGAAGCCGGGCGTGTCGGCGTTGGCGACGTTCTCCGCCAGGATCTCGTGCCGGCGCAGGGCGAACGCGCTGGCCTGCCGGAGCGCCTCGATCGCGCCGCCGAAGAGTCCGCTCACGCGCGGACCTCCAGGGCCGCGTCGCCGGGGACGCCGGCGCTCCGGGGGGCGTCCGGGTCGATCCCCTCGGCACGGTACTGGCGCAGCCGGTTGCGGAGGGTCCGCTCGCCCATGCCCATGAGCTGCGCGGCCCGGCGGCGGTTGCCGCCGACCCTGGCGAGGGTGGAGAGGATGAGCTCCTTCTCCACCGCGTCCCACGACCGTCCCGCGAGCTCCGATCCGGACGGGCGGTCGGGGTGGTCCAGGGCCAGATGCCGGGGCTCGATGGCGCCGCCGCGGGCCTCGATGACGGCCCGGTGCAGCGTGTTCTCCAGCTCGCGGACGTTGCCGGGCCACGGGTGGGCCAGCAGCCGCTCCATGGCGACGGGCGAGAGGCGGAGCCCCGGCCGCCCGTAGTCCGCCGCGAAGCGCCGCACGAAGTGCTCGGCGAGCAGCCGGATGTCGGCCGGCCGCTCCCGGAGGGGCGGCAGCTCCAGGGTCATCACGTCGAGCCGGTAGTAGAGGTCCTCGCGGAAGTGGCGCTCCCGGACCAGGTCGCGCAGCGACCGGTTGGTGGCGGCGATGAACCGGACGTCGACCTCCCGCGTGACGGAGCCGCCGAGGCGGCGGACGCGGCGGTCCTGGAGGACCCGGAGGAGCTTGGCCTGGGCCGCCGGCGGCATCTCCCCGATCTCGTCCAGGAACAGCGTGCCGCCCTCCGCCTGCTCGATGACGCCCGCCCGGGCGGCCCGGGCGTCGGTGAAGGCGCCCCGCTCGTGCCCGAACAGCTCGGCCTCGACCAGCGTGTCCGGCATCGCCGCGCAGTTGAGGGCCACGAAGGGGGCCTGGGCCCGCGCGCTCCAGGCGTGGATGGCGCGCGCCACCATCTCCTTGCCCGTCCCGCTCTCGCCCTGGATCAGCAGGGTCGCGTCGGTCCCGGCCACGCGCCGGGCGCGCTCGAGCACGCGGAGCATGGCGGGGTCCTGCGTGACCAGGCCGGCCGCCGGGGTCTCCTCCCCGACGCCGGCCAGGACGCGGGCCAGCTGCTCGCGCGAGACGGGCTTCTCCAGGAAGTCGTCGGCGCCCTCCCGGACGGCCGTCAGGGCGGCCGGGATGGTACCCACGCCGGAGAGGAGGACGAAGCGGGTCTCGGGCGCCTCGCGCTTGACGGCGCGCATGAGCTCCATGCCGTCCAGGCCGGGCATGGAGAGGTCCGAGATGACCAGTCGGTAGCCGCCCCGGCGGAAGAGGCGGAGCGCCTCCTCGCCGTCCGCCGCGGCGTCCACCTTGACGCCCGGCGCCCGGAGCATCTCGAGCAGCCCGTGGCGGTACAGCGGCTCGTCGTCGACGATCAGGATCTTCGTCATGCGTCGGCTCCCTCGGCCGCCAGGGGAAAGACGAGGCGGACCGTGGTCCCGCGCCCGGGCCGGCTGGAGACGCGGATCCGGGCCCCGTGGGTCTCCGCGACTTCCCGGACCACCGCCAGCCCCAGCCCGGTGCCGTGCGGGCGCGTGGAGAAGAACGGCTCGAAGGCCCGCCGCAGGGTCGCCCGGTCCATGCCGATGCCGGTGTCCCGGACGCTCACCTCCACCATCCCGTCGAGGCGTCGCGTGCCGACCGTCAGCACGCCGCCCCGGGGCATGGCCTGCACGGCGTTGAGCACCAGGTTCAGCAGGGCCTGCCGGAGGCGCTCGGCGTCTCCCAGGACCGGCGCCTTGGCGGTGTTCGAGCGGGTGACCACGCGGATCCCGGTGCCGGGGAGCGCGAGCGCCGCGCCGTCCACGGCCTCGCCCACCAGCCGGGCCAGGTCGACCGGCGACCGCTCCGGCGCCCGCTCGGGCCGCCGGCTCACGGAGAGCAGGTTGGCGGCCACGGCGTGCAGCCGCCTGACGCCGTCCACCAGGCGGGCCGTGAGGGGGGCCAGCTGGGGCTCGGGGGCGCACTGCTCGGCGAGGAGGGTGGCGTAGAGCTCGACGCCGCCCAGGAGGTTGCGGAGCTCGTGGGCGACGGTGGCCGTCATGGCGCCGAGGCTCGCCAGCGCGCGCGTCCGCGTGTCGGACTCGTGCGGGGTGTTCACGCCTTGCCCAGGACCTGCTGCATCTTGGCGTGCAGCGTCTCGGCCTCGAACGGCTTGACGATGTACCCGTTCACCCCCGCCCCGATGGCCTGGACGATCTCCTCCTTCTGCCCGACGGCGGTGACCATGAGGATGGGCAGGTGCTTGAGCGCCGGGTTGGACCGGATGGCATGGACCATCTCCAGGCCCGTCATCACCGGCATCGACCAGTCGGTGATCACGAAGTCGACGCTCTCGGTCTGGATCTTCGCCAGCCCCACCTGGCCGTTCTCGGCCTCGATGACGTCCGTGTAGCCGATGGCCTTGAGGCTGTTCTTGATGATGCGGCGCATCGTGGCCGAGTCGTCGACCGTGATGATCTTCATGTTCTCCTTCATGCCGACCTCCCCCCCGGCACCGATCCCTCGGCGCTGCGCGCGAGCATGCGGCTTCGCAGCGTCTCGCGGGCGATGCCCAGCAGCTGGGCCGCCCGCGTCTTGTTGCCCCGCGACAGCGCCACCACGTGGTCGATGTACGCGTCCTCGATCTCCCGGAGCGGCCGGGGCTCGCCGGTGGGAAGCCACAGGGGAACGGGCGCGGCCGCGGCCAGGACGAGCTGGTCCTGGCGGATGGCCCCGCCCGGCACCCGCTCCGCCACCCGCTCCACGACCTCCCGCAGCTCCCGCACGTTGCCCGGCCACGTGTGCCCGATCAGCCGCTGCTCGGCGTCGCCGGTGAACCGGGTGAAGTGGCGGTTCAGCCGGAGCCCGGCCTGCACGAGGAAGTGGCGCGCCAGCGGCAGCACGTCGCCCGTGCGCTCGCGGAGCGGCGGCACGTCGATCCGCGCCCGCCCGAGCCACGCCACCAGAGGGCCGGCGGCCCCGGCGTCCGTGGTGAGGCCGATCACGAGCGGCGCCTCGCCGCGGTGGCGCTCGATCCAGTCGAGCAGCGCCGCCTGGACCTCCCCGTCCAGCCGCTCCACGTCGTCCAGGATCACGGTCCCGCCCTGCGCGGCCGCCAGCAGCCCCGAGCCGCCGCCGGGCAGCCCGAAGAAGGCCACGGCGGGCGCGTAGGCATCGGCGCAGGGGTAGGGCAGGCACGGCGCCTGG
>JBBIOF010000189.1:0-5593 GCA_037443505.1 Candidatus Rokuibacteriota bacterium | reverse complement strand
CGCCGGGCAGCGTGCGGCTGGCCTGGCGCCCGAGCCCGGACGCCGACGTGGCCGCCTACGTCGTCTACCGGGCGCCCGCCGGGGGCGACTTCGTGCGGGTGGGCTCCGTGCGCGCGCCGTCCTCCGTCTTCGTGGACCGCGACGTGCCGCCGGGGAGCTACCGCTACGCGGTGAGCGCGCTCGACGGCGGCGCCCGGCCCAACGAGAGCACGCGCTCGGGCGAGGTGAGCGTCACCGTGCCTTGACTTCCCCGGGACCGGGTGCTACGGTCACGAGGGAAAAACACCAGACACCTCGCACAGATGGATCACTTCACCTACCGCCGCGGGGAGCTTCACTGTGAGTCCGTGCCCCTGCGCGCGCTGGCCGAGGCCGTCGCCACCCCCGCGTACGTCTACTCGCGCGCGGCGCTGCTCGACAGCTACACCGCCTACGAGCGCGCGCTGCGCGACGTCCCGCACGTCATCTGCTACGCCGTCAAGGCCAACTCCAACCTGGGCGTGCTGGCCACGCTGGCCCGCGCGGGGGCGGGCGCCGACATCGTCTCGGGCGGCGAGCTCTTCCGGGCGCTCCGCGCCGGGGTGCCGGCCCGCAAGATCATCTTCTCCGGGGTGGGCAAGACCCGCGACGAGATGCGGGACGCGCTCAAGGCCGAGATCCTCATGTTCAACGTGGAGTCGGCCAGCGAGCTCCGCGCGCTCGACGAGGTGGCGCGCGAGATGGGCGTGCGCGCGCCGGTCGCCCTCCGGGTGAACCCGGACGTCGATCCCCAGACCCACCCCTACATCGCCACCGGGCTCAGGACGGCGAAGTTCGGCATCCCCATCGCCCAGGCGCCCGCCGTGTACGAGCTGGCGGCGTCCCTGGCGGGCCTCGAGGTGGTGGGCGTGCAGATGCACATCGGCTCGCAGCTCACCAGGACCTCGCCCTTCGCCGACGCCGCGGCCCGCCTGGCCGGCCTCGTCCGCTCGCTGCGCGAGCGCGGGATCGCCATCCGCCTGGTGGACGTGGGCGGCGGCCTGGGCATCCGCTACCGCGACGAGACGCCGCCCGCCCAGGCCGAGTACGCGAGGGTGCTGCTAGGCGCCCTGCGCGGGCTGGACGCCACCCTGCTGCTGGAGCCGGGGCGGTCCATCGTGGGCAACGCGGGGCTGCTCCTCACCCGCGTCCTCTACCGCAAGGAGACGCCGGACCGGACGTTCGTGGTGGTGGACGCCGCCATGAACGACCTGATCCGCCCCTCGCTCTACGACGCCTACCACGAGATCCGCCCGGTCGACGAGCGCCGGCACCACGGCCCCGCGGAGACGGTGGACGTGGTGGGCCCCGTGTGCGAGTCGGGGGACTTCCTGGCGAGGAACCGCGAGCTGGCGCGGGCGGAGGAGGGCGACCTCCTGGCCGTCATGAGCGCCGGCGCCTACGGCTTCGTCATGGCCTCGAACTACAACACGCGGCCGCGCGCCGCCGAGGTGCTCGTGGACGGCGACCGCTACACCATCGTGCGCCGCCGGGAAACCTACGAGGACCTGGTGGCGGGGGAGACACTGCCATGAGCCACGCCTTCCAGGGTTCGCTCGTCGCGCTCGTGACTCCGTTCCGGGACGGCAAGGTGGACGAGGCCAGGATCCGGGAGCTGGTGGAGTTCCACGTCAGGAGCGGCACCGACGCCCTGGTGCCGTGCGGGACCACCGGCGAGTCGCCGACCCTGAGCCACGACGAGCACAAGCGCGTGGTGGAGCTGGTGGTGGAGGCGGCCGCCGGCCGCATCCCCGTCGTGGCCGGCACCGGCTCGAACTCCACGGCCGAGGCCATCGACCTCACCCGGCACGCCGAGCGCGCGGGCGCCCGGGGTGCGCTGGTGGTGAACCCCTACTACAACAAGCCCACCCAGCAGGGGCTGTACCGCCACTTCCGGGCGGTCGCCGAGTCGGTGGCCATCCCCGTCATCGTCTACAACATCCAGTCCCGGACCGCCGTCAACGTGGAGACGGAGACGCTGGCCCGGCTGGCGCGCGACTGCAAGAACATCGTCGGGGTCAAGGAGGCGTCCGGCTCCCTCGACCAGATGAGCCAGGTGGTCGCGGCCTGCGGCCCCGACTTCACGGTCCTGTCCGGCGACGACAACCTCACCCTGCCGCTCATGGCCATCGGCGGCCGCGGCGTGATCTCGGTGATCGCCAACCTGGTGCCCCGCGAGGTGGTGGAGATGACCCACGCCGCCCTCGACGGCGACTGGAAGCGGGCGCGCGAGCTGCACTACCGGCTGTTCCCCCTGGCGCGCGCCGCGTTCCTCGAGACGAACCCCATCCCGATCAAGGAGGCGATGGCCATGGCCGGGATGATCGAGCCCGAGTTCCGCCTGCCGATGTGCCGGATGAGCGACGCCAACCGCGAGAAGCTGCGCGCGGTCCTCGCCCACTACGGCCTGGTGAAGTAGGCCGGGCGCCCTCCCCGAGGCGGTCCGTGACGGACGTCGTCGTGGCCGGCGCCGCCGGCCGGATGGGCAGCCGGATCGTCGCCTGCCTGACGGAGCACCGGGACCTGCGCCTGGCCTCCGCGCTGGAGGCTCCCGGCCATCCCGCCCTCGGCCGCGACGCCGGCGAGGTGGCCGGTGTGGGCCGGCTGGGCGTGGCCCTGGGCGCGGACGCGCGCGCGTCCCTGACCCGCGACCGGGTGCTGGTGGAGTTCTCCACGCCCGAGGCCTCCCTGGAGCACCTCCGGCTCGCCGCCGAGGCCGGCGCGCGGGCCGTCATCGGCACCACCGGCTTCTCGGCCCGGCAGCGCGAGGAGATCGCCGCCCTGGGGGCCCGCACGGCAGTGGTGCTCTCGCCCAACATGTCGGTCGGGGTGACCCTGGCGCTCAGGGTGCTGGCGCTCATGGCCCGCGCGCTCGGCGACGACTACGACGTCGAGATCACCGAGGTCCACCACCGGTTCAAGAAGGACGCGCCCAGCGGCACCGCGCTCCGCATGGCGGAGGTGGTGGCCGAGGCGCTGGGCCGCGACCTGGCCAGCGCCGCGGTCTACGGCCGCCAGGGCGTGCCCGGCGAGCGCTCCCGCAAGGAGATCGGCATCTTCTCCCTCCGCTCGGGTGACGTGGTGGGCGAGCACACCGTGTCCTTCGGCGGCATCGGCGAGCGGCTCGAGCTGACCCACCGCGCCCACAGCCGCGACACCTTCGCCCGCGGGGCCCTCCGGGCCGCCCGCTGGGTGGCGGGGCGCCCGCCCGGCCTCTACTCGATGCAGGACGTGCTGGGCCTCTAATTAGCCCTCGCGGCCCCGGGGACGGCCATGCAGATCGTCAGGTTCCGCACCGGTGACAAGGCACGCTACGGCGCGCTCGAGGGCGGCCACGTCGTGGAGTACTCGGGAACGCCCTTCACCGCCTTCCGCCGCGGCCGCCGGCGGTACCCGGTGCGCCAGGTGGTGCTCCTGCCGCCCGTGCTCCCCTCGAAGATCGTGGGGGTGGCCCTCAACTACCGCGAGCGCGCCGCGGAGCTGGGCGTGCCCGCGCCCGAGGAGCCGGTGATCTTCCTCAAGCCCGCCACCGCCCTCATCGGCCCCGACGATCCGATCCTCTACCCGCCGGAGAGCCGGCGGGTGGACTTCGAGGCCGAGCTGGCGGTGGTGGTGCGGCGCCGCTGCCGCCGCACGCCGGTCGCCCGGGCCCTGGAGCACGTGCTGGGCTACACCTGCCTCAACGACGTCACGGCCCGCGACCTCCAGGCGCGCGACCGCGGGGGCGCGCGGGCCAAGGCGTTCGACACCTTCTGTCCCATCGGCCCGTGCATCGCCACCGACATCGACCCCAACGCCGTGGCCATCGAGGCCTGGGTCAACGGCGAGCGCCGCCAGTCCGCGAGCACCAAGGAGATGGCCTTCCCGGTGGAGGAGCTGGTGGCCCGCGTCTCGGACGTCATGACCCTCCTGCCCGGCGACGTGATCGCCACCGGCACCCCCGCCGGCGCCGGGCCGCTCCAGCCCGGGGACCGCGTGGAGGTCCGCATCGAGGGCATCGGCACCCTGCGCAACACGGTGGTGAAGCCCTGATGCCGGACAAGCTCCTGCTGGACGACGTGCGGTTCTTCGGGCAGCACGGCACCAGCCGGGCGGAGCAGGCGGTGGGCGCCTGGTTCTCGGTGGACGCGGAGCTGGCGGTCGACCTCGGGCCGGCCGCCGTGTCCGACGACCTGGGGGCCACCGTGGACTACGGGCGCGTGGCCCACCGCATCGTGGAGATCGGCACGAAGAGCCGCGTCAACCTGCTGGAGCGCCTGGCCGGGCTCATCGCCGAGGCGCTGCTCCGCGAGTTCCCCGCCCAGGAGGTCCGCGTGCGCGTGCGGAAGCTGACGCCGCCGCTGGCGGGCGTCGTCGGCACGCCGGGCGTGGAGCTGGTGCGGAGGCGGTGATGGCGCGCGTCTACCTGTCGCTGGGCTCCAACCTGGGCGACCGGCTGGCCCTCCTCAAGGCCGCCATCGCCCGGCTGCGGGCCGCCAGCGGCATCGAGTTCCTGGAGGCTTCGGCCCTCTACGAGACGGAGCCGTGGGAGAGCGAGCCCGGCCACACGCCGGCCGAGGCCGCCTGGTACCTCAACTGCGCCGTGGCCATCGACACCTCGCTCTCGCCCGCCGACCTGCTGGACCGCCTGCAGCAGATCGAGACCACGCTGGGCCGCGAGCGGCCCGCCGGCACGCCCGAGGCGGGCCGGTTCGTGTCCCGCACCCTCGACATCGACATCCTCTTCTACGAGAACCAGGTGATCAGCGTGCCCGACCGCCTCCAGATTCCCCACCTGCTGCTCCACGAGCGGGCCTTCGTGCTCCGGCCCCTGGCGGACCTGGCCCCGGAGCTGGAGCACCCGACCCTGTACCGGACGGTCCGGGAGCTGCTGGACGCCGTGGAGGACGAGCACGAGGTGCGGCGGCGCCCGGAGCCCCCACGGTGGTTCGAGGACTAGCGCGGTGAGCCCGGAGGAGTTCCGGCGCGCCGCGCTCGAGCACCTGGACGCGCTGCACAACTTCGCCGTCTACCTGACGCGCAACCCGTCGCAGGCCGAGGACCTGGTCCAGGAAACGTACCTCCGGGCCTTCCGCTTCTCGCACCGGTTCCAGCCGGGAACTCGCCTCCGGGCTTGGTTGTTTCAAATCCTGAGGAACACGTTCCTCACCTTCTACCGGCTTCGTGAGCGGGAGGCCCCGCTGGCGGAGGACGGGGTGCCCGACTGGGACGCCCCGATGTTCCACGAGGCACCGGACGACGATGCCGGGGCCCTGGAGGCGCACACCGATCTCGAGCGTGCCCTCCGGCGGCTGCCGGAAGAGTTCCGGACGGTGCTGCTCCTGGCCGAGGTGGAAGGGATGCCGCTGGAGGAGGTGGCCCTGGTGATGGCGTGCCCCGTGGGCACGGTGAAGTCGCGCATCTTCCGGGCCAAGGAGCGGCTCAGGGCCCTGCTGCGGGACTACGAGGAACGATGAGCGAGCGGTACGGGGACATGTCGGACGAGGCGCTGAGCCGCGCGCTGGCGGCCCGGCTCCCGCGCTACCCCGCGCCGGCCCGCCTGCGCGCGGCCGTGCAGCAGACGCTGGAGGCCTCG
>JBBIOF010000188.1:0-5597 GCA_037443505.1 Candidatus Rokuibacteriota bacterium | reverse complement strand
CGCCCGCGCCGCGCCTGGCCGACGCGGAGCTGCGCGTGCGCGGCTCCCGCTCGCGCCTGCAGGCCCGGGCGGCGCGCATCGTCACCGACAACGAGGCGTTCAACGGCCTGCTGGCCCGCTCGCTGTCCGACCTCGAGATGCTGCTGACCGACACGCCCCACGGCCGCGTACCCTACGCGGGCGTGCCGTGGTACGTGGCCCCCTTCGGCCGCGACAGCATCATCACGTCGCTCCAGCTCCTGCCCTACCAGGCCGACGTCGCCGCCGGCACCCTCCGGTTCCTGGCGCACTGGCAGGGGCGGACCACCGACCCCTTCCTCGACGAGGAGCCGGGCAAGATCCTCCACGAGTACCGGCAGGGGGAGATGGCCAACTGCCGCGAGATCCCCTTCGTCCCCTACTACGGGACCGTGGACGCCACGCCCCTGTTCGTGGTGCTGCTGTCCGAGTACGTGCGGTGGACGGGCGACCTCCGCCTGGCCCGCGAGCTGTGGCCGGCCGCGCGCGCGGCCCTGGACTGGATGCGCAACCACGGCGACCGGGACGGGGACGGCTATCTCGAGTACGCCACCCGCTCGCCGCTGGGCCTGGCCAACCAGGGCTGGAAGGACTCCGGCGACGCGGTGATGCACGCCGACGGGCGCCTGGCCGCCCCGCCCATCGCGCTGGTGGAGGTGCAGGGCTACGCGTACGCCGCCTGGTCGGGCGCGGCGGCGCTGGCCGGGCTGCTCGGGGAGCACGCGGACGCCGACCGGTGGCGCCAGCGGGCGGCGGCGCTCCGCGAGGCCTTCAACCGGGACTTCTGGCTGGAGCACGAGGGCTTCTACGCCCTGGCCCTGGACGGCGACAAGCGCCCCTGCGAGGTCGTCGCCTCGAATCCCGGCCACTGCCTCTGGACGGGGATCGTGGACGAGCGCCGCGCGCCGGGAGTGGCCAAGCGGCTGCTGGCCGACGACATGTTCTCGGGCTGGGGCATCCGGACGCTGTCGGCGCGGGAGCGGCGCTACAACCCCATGAGCTACCACAACGGCTCCGTCTGGCCCCACGACAACGCCGTGGTCGCCGCCGGCTTCCGCCGCTACCGCCTGCCCGAGCAGGCCATCACCGTGGCCAGCGCCCTCTTCGACGCCTCGCGCTGGTTCGAGCACGCCCGCATCCCGGAGCTGTTCTGCGGCTTCCCCCGCCACCCCGACCAGGGGCCCATCTCCTACCCGGTGGCGTGCGCCCCGCAGGCGTGGGCGGCCGGCGCGCCGCTCCAGCTCCTCACCGCGCTCATCGGCCTGGAGGCCGACGCGCCCGAGCGCCGCCTCACGCTGGTGAGCCCCGCGCTGCCGCCCTGGCTCGGGTTCGTGGAGATCACCGCCCTCCGCGTGGGCGACGGCAGCCTGGACCTGGCCATCCGTCGTGGCCGGCAGGGAGCGTCCGTGGAGCTGCTGGCGCGCCACGGGGACATCGAGCTCGTCGTCCGCCGGTGACGTGCGGCCCCGCGCGGCGGGGCGTATGCTGGGAGCGGGATCACGATCGCGCCCGGCGAGCCGGGGCCCCACCGGGCGCGCGGCCCCGTCGAGGAAGGAAACCCATGCGATCCAGCGCCCCGCCGGCCCGCGCCCGCGCCGCCGGCCGTCTCGTCCTGCTCGTGCTGGCCCTCGCCGGCTGCACCGCGCGCGTGCACCCGCACCTGTCGCTGCCGACGCTGCTGCTGGGCGAGCCCTCGTTCTTCCCCACGCTGGAGGCGTACACCGCGGCGCCCATCGTGGGCGGCAACCGGGTGGACATCCTGCTGAACGGCGAGCAGATCTTCCCCGCCATGCTGGAGGCCGTCCGCTCCGCCCGCACCACCATCACGTACGCGCAGTATTACTACGAGGACGGTCCCGTGGCGGAGGACCTGGCCGGCGCCCTGGCCGAGCGGTGCCGGGCCGGCGTGGGCGTCAACGTGCTGCTGGATGCCTTCGGCACGCTCAACATGCCGCCCCGGTACGTGGAGCTGATGCGGCACTCCGGATGCCACGTGGTCCCGTTCCGGCCCCTGGGGCCCTTCGCGTGGGCGCGGGCCAACAACCGCAACCACCGGCGCATCCTGGTGGTGGACGGGCGGGTGGGGTTCACGGGCGGCTCGGGCGTGAGCCGGAAGTGGATGGGCAGCGGGCGGGTGCCCGACCACTGGCGCGAGACCGACGTGCGCGTGCAGGGCCCCGTGGTCGAGTACCTCCAGGGGGCGTTCGCCGAGAACTGGCTGGAGGCGACCGGCGTCGTCCTGGGCGGGCAGGCGTACTTCCCCCGCCCCGTGACGCCGGCCGGCGGGGTCTACGCGCAGGTGGTGCGGAGCTCGCCGGCCGGCGGCGGCTTCGGGATGTACACCATGTTCCTGCTGGCCATCTCCTCGGCCCGGCGCTCCATCCACATCACCAACCCGTACTTCGTCCCCGACGACCGCATGGCCGGGGCGCTGGCCGCCGCCGTCCGGCGCGGGGTGCGCGTGCTGGTGCTGGTGCCCGGCACCATCGACCACAACCTGGTCCGCCAGGCGAGCCGCGCCAGGTTCGGCGAGATGCTCCGGGCGGGGGTGGAGATCTACGAGTACCGGGCGGCCCTGCTCCACGCCAAGGTCATGGTGATCGACGGCGTGTGGGCCACGGTGGGCAGCACCAACCTCGACAACCGGTCCTTCGCCCTCAACGACGAGCTCAACCTGGTCGTGTACGACCCGGGTGTGGCGCGCCGGCTGGAGGAGGTCTTCGCCGAGGACCTCCGGCACGCGCGGAAGGTCGAGTACCGGCGGTGGAGCCGGCGGGGGCTCGTGGACCGGTTGCTGGAGCTGCTGGCCCGGCCCCTCCGCGACCAGCTCTGATCCGAGGCCGCCGGGGGCCCCGGCCCCAGCCCGCCCGGGACCCCGCCGGCCCGGCCGTTGTCAGATTCGCGAACGGCCCGGCAGCGCCAGCCGGTAGACCGCCAGGACGATCACCGCCCCGACGACCGCCATGATGAAGCCCGCGGCCTCGCCCTCCTGGTAGAGGCCAAGGACCCGGCCGATCCACCCGCCGAGCAGGGCGCCCACGACGCCCAGCACCACCGTCAGGACGATCCCGCCCGGATCCCGGCCGGGCATGATGAGCTTGGCCACGATGCCGACGGCCAGTCCGAACACGATCCACAGGAGAATGTCCATCGCGGACTCCTTTCGGGACATCGACGTCCACCGCGATGGACCTCCGTGCACACAAAGTGCCACGCACAGGGCGTGTAGGAGTTACCCGTCCCTCGCCTGCCAGGCCTCGAGGAGCCGGGTGGCCCCCCAGGCCGTCAGCCCGATCAGGGGGACCAGCAGCACGCCGGGCAGGATCGCCTCCTCCCAGGGCAGCGTCACCACGGCGCGCAAGGCCTCGACCCCCAACACGTTGCAGACGAGGAAGAACGCGATCCAGAGCGCCACGCGCATCGACGTCCTCCATCCCTCTCCTCGGGGTGGCGAGCGCTCCGCATGCTACGCGCGTCGGGCCGCCCGGAAAAGCCCCGATCCCCGGGCCCGGAGGTTGGCACGGTGTTCGCTATCGCCGAGGGGCATGAGCCTGTGCGCGTCGTGCGGTCTCCAGCTCACCGGGGAGGCGGCGCTCTGTCCCCATCACCACTGCGTCTACGGGGATGACTGGGCGGTGGCCAACCGGATCATGTGCGACTTCTTCCACCGCGGGAAGGTACCCCCGCGGCTGCCCACCACCGAGCGCGAGGACGACTTCTGGGCGCACGCGGGCGAGGCGGCCTGAGCGGGGCCGCCTCACCCCGCCGCCGCCCGCGTCGCCGCGGCGACGGGCGCGTAGAAGGACGCCTCCCGCACGCCCGACGCGCACTGGCGCGTGAACTCGATCAGGTGGTGGCTGACCACCGCCGTGTGGATCAGCGTCTCGATGCGCCCGGAGGCCAGCGCCGGCAGGGCCATCCGCCAGAAGGTCCGGCGGTAGTCGCCCCGGATCCCCACCCGCCAGATCAGGCGCGCCAGGATCCCGAGCCCCATGGCGACGTTCCCCCAGGAGTCGCGCCGGGGGTTGCGGGGGAAGGGCACGCGGTTCGTGAAGGTGTGGACCGCGTTGTACGCGAAGCGCCGGTAGATCTCCTCCGGCTCGTACACCGTGGTGATGCAGCGCAGCCAGGCGGCCACCACCGTCTCGTAGGGCAGCGCGAAGACGACGTTCGACTCCAGGCCCTCGTCAGGCCTGAGGCGTCCCTCGGCCTCCAGCCGCCGCCAGAGGGGGGTCTTCGGCAGCGCGTAGAGGATGTTGATGGTCAGCACGGGGATGTTCGAGGCGCGCACGAACTCGATGATGCGGTCGGCGGTGTCCGGCCCGTCGGTGTCCAGGCCGATGATGATGCCGGAGACGACCTCCATGCCGTAGGCGTTGATCCGCCGGACGGCCTCCAGGATCGGCATGCGGAGGTTCTGATCCTTGGAGATGGAGCGCAGCGCCTGGGGCTCCGGCGTCTCGATGCCGCAGAACACGGTGACGAAGCCGGCCTCCCGCATGAGGGCCAGCACCCGCTCGTTCCGCGCGAGGTTGAGCGTCGCCTCGCAGGCGAAGCGCAGCGGGTAGCGGTGGCGCACCTGCCAGTCCACCAGGTGGGGGAGGAGCTCCAGGACTGCCCGCTGGTTGCCGATGAAGTTGTCGTCCACGAAGTAGACCGAGGTGGCGCCGCTCGCCGCGATGCGGTCCAGCTCGTCCAGCACCTGGCCGGGCGTCTTCAGCCGCGGATTGCGCCCGTAGAGGACGGGGATGTCGCAGAACTCGCACGTGTAGGGACAGCCGCTGGAGAACTGGATGTTGGCGATGAAGTACTGCCGGAGCGGGACCAGGTGGTAGGCCGGCACCGGGAAGTCCGCCAGCGGCAGCCGGTCCTCCGTGACGAACCGGAGCTGGGTCCGGGGCCGGGCGGGGCTCGCGTCCAGCTGGGCGATGACGCGGTCCGTGGCGTCGCCCAGCTCGCCCACGTGCAGGATGTCGGCCTCCGGGTAGTACTCGGGGCAGGCGGACACGGACGGGCCGCCGAGCACCACCGTCCGGCCGGCGGCGTGGGCGCGGCGGATCAGGTCCTGGATGTAGGGGCGCTGGACGTGCATGCCCGAGACCAGCACGGCGTCCGCCCACTGGAGGTCGGCCGGCGCCACGGGCGCCGCGTTCTCGTCCACGAAGCGCACCTCCCAGGACTCCGGCAGGTAGGCCGCCACCACCAGCAGGCCCTGGGGCGGCATGAACGCGCGCACGCGACCGCCGAAGAACGGGTAGGCGTACTGGAAGGTCCCGAAGGACGGCGCGTACCGTGGGGACACGCAGAGGATCCGCCGGCGAGCCGCGGGCGTGTGCCGGGTGCGCATGGGGGTCGCGGCCAAGCATAGCGCATCCCCGCCGCGGGCGCGCGGTCCCCTGCCTGGGCAAGAGCTCACCCCTCGGCGTAGAATGCGCGCCGGGAGGGCGATCGCATGGACCTTCGCACCGTCAACGCCGTCGTCACCGGCGGCGCGTCAGGACTGGGCCGCGCCGCCGCCGAGCGCTTCGTGGCCGCCGGCGGCCGCGCCGCGCTGCTGGACCTGCCCACCGCCCCCGGCG
>JBBIOF010000187.1:0-5608 GCA_037443505.1 Candidatus Rokuibacteriota bacterium | reverse complement strand
GCCCGGCCGGCCGGCTTCACGGGACCAGTATTCCACCGGCGGGAAGCCGCCGCGAGCGATCGTGCCCCGAGGGATCTCGGCACGAGCCCGAACGCGAGGGCCGGACCCGCCCGAGCAATGGCGCCCCGCGCTCAGATCGCGGCCGGCTCGATCCGTCCGTCCAGCGCGGCCAGCGCCTCGAAGAGGTAGTAGGACCCCCAGACCAGCTCGTTCCGGGTCGCCAGGCCGATGCGCCGGTTGTAGCAGCCGTGGGAGAGGATGCCTCGCTCGTCCAGGTAGCGCTCGGCCAGCGCCCGCGCGGTGGCCTCCCCGGCGGCCCGGTAGGCCTGGCGGCGGCCGGGGTCGGGGACGAGGGCGGCCAGCTTGAGGAGCGAGGCAGCGACGATGGCGGTCGCCGAGGTGTCGCGCTCGGTGTCGGGGATGGCCGGATCGTCGAAGTCCCAGAAGGCGACGCGGTCGGCCGGGACGTGGGCCAGCCACCAGTCGGCCGTCCGAGTCGCGACGTCGAGGAACTCCCGGTCGCCCGTCCACCGGTGCATGAGCGCGTAGCCCACGACGGCCCAGGCCTGCGCGCGCGCCCAGGTGCTCTGGTCGGTGATGCCCTTGTGGGTGTAGCGCCGGAGCATGCGGTCGGTGGCGGGATCGAAGGACGCCGACTGGCACACGGAGCCGTCGTTCCTGATGCAGAACTCCACGTGGCGGCGGGCGTGGCTCACGGCCATCTCGCGCCAGCGCGGCTCGCCCGCCTCTCCGGCCGCCCAGACGAGGAGCGCGGCCCCCTGCACGGTGTCCACGTTGGCCTCGCCGTGACCCACGTCGGAGGCCTCCTCGGCTTCCGCGCCCAGGGGGAAGGCGCCGGCGCGGGGGTTGAAGGACGCCGCCAGGCCCCGCGCGCCCGCGAGGGCGACCTCCCGCGCCCGGGCGTCGCCCAGCAGGACGGCGCCCAGCAGCGCCCCGTAGTAGAAGAGGAAGCCGCGGAAGACGGTGTCGGACCCGGCGCGCGGGAGGAGACGCTCGGCCCACTCGATCGCCCACCGGCGGTAGCGGCCCTCGCCGGTGGCGCGGGCGGCGAGCCAGCAGAGGCCCACCCAGAAGCCGCCCGTCCAGTCGCCGGCGGGCGAGGTGGTCCAGCGCCCGGTGGCGGGATCGCCGTAATGCGGGAAGCCCTCCTCGACGGCGGCCCCGGTGGCGTCGATGCGCCCCAGCATCCGCTCGAGCGCCTGGCGCCAGGGTCCGCCCGTCACGCCAGCCTCAGCGCGAGACGCGGTCGGTCTTGGCCGGCTCGAACTGGCCGCGGACGGCCAGGCTCCAGAGCACCCGCCAGGCCCCGCGGGTGGCCAGCAGCCAGTAGGTCTGGCAGCGGAAGGTCCCCCAGAACTTGGCCTTGAGCGTGGTGCGGGCGATGGACACCGGCCGCGGGAAGTAGGGCGTGAGGCTCTCGATCAGGTCCTGGGTGACGATGCCGCCCACCCAGATGGTGAGCCCCAGCGACACCGACGGCAGCGTGATGCCCAGGAGGAAGAGCGCCGGGTGGTCGGCGAAGCGGTACGCCAGGTGCCAGCCGAGGAACCCGATGACGGGGTAGACGGCGGCGGCGATGGGCCACTCCACCACCTTGTTGCCCACGTGGCGCAGGAGCTGGGCCAGGTTGAAGGCGGTGGGCGCGCCGCGCCAGGTGCGCCAGAGGAACGCCACGTCGTCCAGCACGCCCTTGTACCAGCGGGCGTTCTGGCGGACCATCTTCTCCGTCGTCTCGGGCAGGTCGTTCAGCTCCAGCATGGGCAGCGGCGCCATCAGGACGCCCCGCGCCCCCAGCGCGTAGCCGAGGGTGGAGTCCTCCGTGGCGCCCGAGGTCGGGAACCCGCCCAGCGCCCGGAGCGTGTCCAGCCGCACGAACTGGTTGTGCCCCAGGCAGATCTGCGACCGCCGGAAGCAGAACTCGAAGACCGGCCGGACCAGGCGCGCCAGCCCGGGGGCCGCCGCGCGCAGGCGCTCGAACCACGCCACCCGCTTCCGCTCGTTGATCAGGCGGGCGATGGACACGCGGATGAAGATGGACGACTGCTGGACGGCGCACACCCGGCCGCGGTGGTCGAGCCGGTCGAAGTTCGCCAGCGAGAGCGTCACGCCCTGGTAGGCGAGGCTCCCGCCCCGGGCCAGGACGTCGGCGGCGATCCACCGGTAGACGTTCGGGTCCGGGATGGAGTCGGCATCGCTCACGCCCACCCAGACGCGCGCCGGGTCGTGGTGGCCGTTGAGCAGGGTGGCGAGGAACTCGGGGCGCAGCGCCCAGTTGAGCTGGTGGGCCTTCCGCCCCGGCCCGGGCATGGCCACCAGGGACAGCATCTTCTGCTGCCAGGGCGGCAGCTCGGCCCGGAAGCGCCGGACCAGCTCGGCGGTGGGCGCCTCCATGAGCGGGTGCGGCGACCGCTCCTCCTCCTCCTTCGTCACCACCACCACGTGGAGCTTGCCGTGGGGGTAGCGCGAGGCCAGCAGGGCCCGCAGGGTGCCGGCGATGGCCGGCTCCTCGAAGGCGGGGACCACATGGACGAACACCGGCGCCGCCGGGTCGCGGTCCAGCTCGTCCTCGTCGGGCAGGCTCTCCACGCGCGCGTAGGCGTCCTCGACGAAGCGGCAGGTGGTCAGCATGCCCTTCCAGTCCAGGAGGAGCTTGAAGGCGGCGCGGGCGTTGAAGAACGAGGCGACGGCGAACAGCAGGGCCCAGAGCCAGTCCACCGCGCCTACTTCCCCCTGGACGGGAACTTCAGGACGGTCTCGCCCTCCCGGACGAACCCGTACTCCTCGCGGGCCAGCTTCTCCAGGTAGGCGGGGTCGTGCCGCAGCAGGTCGATGGTCTCGACGAGCTTGCGCTGCTGGTCGCGCAGCACGGCGATCTCGCGCTCGGCCTCCGCGATCTCGGCTCGCAGGGCCCGGATGCGGACCAGGCCGGTCACTCCGTAGGCGGCGAGGGCGGCGGCGAAGAGCACCCCCACCCCGGCGCCCAGGACGCGGCGGCTCACCGGCCGACGCGGGCGTAGAGGCCGCGCCCGGGGAACGAGGCGGCGTGCCCCAGCTCCTCCTCGATGCGGAGGAGCTGGTTGTACTTGGCGGTGCGCTCGCTCCGGGCCACCGAGCCGGTCTTGATCTGGCCGGCGTTGACGGCGACGGCGAGGTCGGCGATGAACGTGTCCTCGGTCTCGCCCGACCGGTGGGAGATGATGGTGCCGTAGCCGGCCCGCTTGGCCAGCTCCACGGTCTCCATGGTCTCGGTGAGGGTCCCCACCTGGTTGACCTTGACCAGCACGGCGTTGGCGATGCCGTTCTTGATGCCCTGCTGGACGATGGCGGGGTTGGTGACGAACAGGTCGTCGCCCACCAGCTGCACGCGCGAGCCCAGGCGGCGGGTGAGGGCCCCCCAGCCGCTCCAGTCGTCCTCCCCCAGCCCGTCCTCGATGGAGACGATGGGATAGCGCTCGCAGAGCGACTCGTAGAGCGCGATCATCTCCTCCCCCGTGCGGACGGCGTTCTCGCGGCTCAGGCGGTACCGGCCGCCGGACTCGGCGAGCTCGCTGGCCGCCACGTCCAGCGCCAGGAAGACGTCCTCGCCGGGGCGGTAGCCGGCCCGCTCGATGGCCTCCACCAGGAGGTCCAGGGCCGCGGTGTTGGAGCCGAGCGCCGGAGCGAACCCGCCCTCGTCCCCCACCCCGGTGGACAGCGCCTTCTGCTTGAGCAGCTCCTTGAGCGCGTGGAAGCACTCCACGCCCATGCGCAGGGCCGTGGAGAAGTTCTCGGCGCCCGCGGGCACGAGCATGAACTCCTGGATGTCGAGGCCGTTGTCGGCGTGAACGCCCCCGTTGATCACGTTCATGAGGGGCACGGGCAGCAGCCGCGCGCCGGGCCCGCCCAGGTAGGCGTAGAGCGGCAGTCCCACGTCGTCGGCGGCGGCCCGGGCCACCGCCAGGGACACGGCCAGGATGGCGTTGGCGCCCAGCGACGACTTGTTGGGCGTGGCGTCCAGCTCCAGCAGCGTCTGGTCGATGCGCGCCTGCTCGGTGGCCTCCATGCCCTCGATCTCGGGCGCGATGGTCTCCTCGACGTTGCGCACGGCCTGCTGGACGCCCTTGCCGCGGTAGCGCTGGGTGTCGCCGTCGCGCAGCTCCAGGGCCTCGCGCTTGCCGGTGGAGGCGCCCGAGGGCACGGCGGCGCGGCCCCACGACCCCGACTCGAGCTGCACCTCGACCTCCACGGTGGGCCAGCCGCGGGAATCGAGGATCTCCCGGGCGTAGACGCCGGAGATGGACGACATCAGGACCTCCGCTCGAGGATGAAGTCGGCGAGCGCCGCCAGGGGCCGGGCGGCGGGGCCCAGCGGCGTGAGCACGGCCTTGGCCTCCTGGATCAGCATGTGGGCCCGCTGGCGGGAGGCGTCGAGCCCGTGCAGGGCCGGATAGGTCGCCTTCTGCTTCCGCTCATCGCTGCCGGCGGTCTTCCCCAGCTCTTCCAGGTTGCCTTCGACATCGAGAATATCATCGACGATCTGAAACGCCAGCCCCAGCCGCTCGCCGGCCGCGCTGACGGCGGCCAGCGCGGGTCCCCCGGCCCCGCCCAGCAGCGCGCCCGCCCGGAGCGAGACGCGGATGAGGGCCGCGGTCTTGCGGAGGTGGATGAAGTCCAGCGTCTCGGGCGTGACCGGCCGGCCCTCGGACTCGATGTCCACCACCTGTCCGCCCACCATGCCCGCGGTGCCCGCCGCCTCCGCCACCTCGCGGATCACGTCGCACACCACGCGCGCGTCGTCCACCCGGGCGGCGTTGTCGGCGATGAGGCGGAAGGCCAGGGTGAGGAGCGCGTCGCCCGCCAGGATGGCCACCGCCTCGCCGAACACCTTGTGGTTGGTGGGCCGGCCCCGGCGGAAGTCGTCGTCGTCCATGGCCGGCAGGTCGTCGTGGATGAGCGAGTAGGTGTGGATCAGCTCCAGCGCGCACGCGGTGGGCATCACCCGGTCGGCACCGGCGCCCGCGGTCTCGGCGCCCGCGATGACCAGGATGGGCCGGAGGCGCTTGCCCCCGGCCAGCACGCTGTAGCGCATGGCCCGGTGCACGCTGGAGGGCGGCGCGTCCTCGGGCGGCAGCGCCGCGTCCAGCGCCCGGTCCACCATCCGCCGGCGCTCCGCCAGGTAGGCCGCGAGGTCGAAGTCGGTCACTTGCCGCCCTCGGCCTCCCACGCCTCGAGCGGCCGCGTCCGGAGCTCGCCCGCCTCGTCGCGGGTCAGGAGCTCCACGCGCCGCTCGGCCTCGTCCAGGTACCGGGCGCAGTGCCGGGCCAGGGCGATCCCCTCCTCGAAGGCCTTCAGCGAGTCCTCGAGCGAGAGGTTGCCCGCCTCGAGCGCGCCCACGATCTGCTCGAGCCGCTGCAGGCAGTCCTCAAACGTGAGGTCGGTCATCCTGCTCCCTCGTGCCCTCGACGCGACAGTCGAGGCTTCCCCGGCCGAGCAGCACCCGCACCGCGTCGCCGGGTGCCACCTGGCCGGCGCCGGTCACGACGTGGCCGGCCGGCCCCAGCGTGAGGCTGTAGCCGCGGGCGAGGACGCGGAGCGGCGACAGCGAGTCG
>JBBIOF010000186.1:0-5637 GCA_037443505.1 Candidatus Rokuibacteriota bacterium | reverse complement strand
ACGTCCACGGTGTCCACCGCGAAGCCCCACTCGGGCTCTCCGTAGGGGCCGTCGGGGTGGACGTGGGCCGCGTCTACGTGCAGGCGTTCACCCTCGGCTGCTTCATGGCCGGGCTCGGGGGCGCCATCGTCGTGCCGAGCCAGTCGGCGGTCCTGGGCATGGGGGTGGACGCGCTGGTGCTGGCCTTCATCGTCGTCGTCATCGGGGGCCTCGGCAGCCTGGAGGGTGCCCTGGTGGGCGCGTTCATCGTGGGCGCCGTCCGCGAGGCCGGCATCACGCTGTTCCCGGAGATCGAGCTCGCCGTCCTCTACCTGATCGCCGCCCTGGTCCTGCTGGCCCGGCCGGCCGGGCTGTTCGGCCGCGCATGAGCACGGTCGCCGTCGCGCTCGTGGCCCGGCCACCCGCGCGGCTCCTGTGGTGGGCGGCGCCCCTGGGGCTGGCGCTGGCCGCCGTCCCGTGGGTCGCCGACCCCTTCCAGACCATCATCCTGGCCTACGGCCTGATCATGGCCATCGCCGCGCTCGGCTTCAACCTGCTGCTGGGCTACACGGGCCTCCTGTCCTTCGGCCACTCGGCCTACTTCGGCGTGGGCGCCTACACCGTGGCCCTGATGGTGAAGTACCTGCACACCAGCTCCATGGAGCTGTTCCTCCTGGGCGCCGTGGCGGCGTCCGTCCTGGTCACCGCGCTCTTCGGCGTCGTGTGCGTCCGCTACACGCGCATCTTCTTCGGCATCCTGACCCTGGCCCTCTCGCAGGTGCTGTGGAGCCTCGCCTTCAAGTTCTTCTGGGTGACCGGCGGCACCGACGGGCTCCGGGTGCCGACGCCCGCGCTCCTGGGCGTCGTGGACCGGGGCGACAAGGTGGCCTTCCTCTCCCGCGAGTACTACTACTACGTGCTGGTCGTCTTCGCCGCGTGCACGGCCTTCATGTGGGTGATCGTGCACTCGCCGTTCGGCCAGGCGCTCCAGGCCATCCGCGACAACGAGACCCGGGCGGCCTTCGTGGGCGTGCGGATCTGGCGCTATCGGTGGATCGCCTTCCTGGTCTCCGGCGTCTTCACCGGGGTGGCCGGCGCGCTGTGGGTCCCGCTCAACGGGCTCACGACCCCCGACATCCTCTACTGGCCGTTCTCCGGGGAGATCGTGTTCATGACGGTGCTGGGCGGCTTCCGGGCGTTCGCGGGACCCGTCATCGGGGCCGTCGTCTTCAACTACCTGAAGACCTACGCCGTGGGGTTCACGGTCTACTGGCAGACTGCTCCTGGGTGTGGTCCTGGTGGTGCTGGTGCTGTCGCTGCCCACGGGCATCGCGGGCACCGCGGGCCGGCTGTGGGAGCGGTGGCGGAGGGCGCGCTGAGGTGAGCCTCCTGGAGACGCGGGGCCTGGTGAAGCACTTCGGGGAGACCCACGCGGTGGACCGCGTGGACTTCCGGGTGGAGGAGGGGGAGGTCCTGGCGCTGATCGGCTCCAACGGCGCGGGCAAGACCACCCTGGTGAACCTGATCAGCGGCCTGCTCCGGCCCGACGGCGGACGCATCCTGTTCCGGGGACGGGACGTGACCCACCAGGCGGTGCACGAGCGCATCCAGGCGGGCATCGCGCGCAGCTTCCAGCTCGTGAACCTGTTCGACCAGCTCACCGCCGCCGACAACGTGGCCCTGACCATCTTCTCCCGGGAGCGGAAGACGCGGCGGCTCCTCTCGCTGGCCGCGCTGGACCGCGCCGTGTGGGACGAGGCCTTCGAGGTCCTCCGCACCTTCGGGCTGGAGGCCAAGGCGGGCATGCTGGCCGGGGGGCTCGCCCAGGGCGAGCGCAAGCTGCTGGACGTGGCGCTGGCCTACGCCCTGCGGCCCCGGCTGCTCCTGCTCGACGAGCCCACCAGCGGCGTGAGCACCCGCGAGAAGGCGCCCATCATGGACACCGTCACCTCCGTGGTGCGCTCGCGGGGCATCTCCGCCGCGATCGTCGAGCACGACATGGACGTGGTGTTCACCTACTCGGACCGGATCGTCGCCATGCACCAGGGCGCCGTCCTCGCCGACGGCCGGCCGGACGAGATCCGGCGGAACGACGCCGTCACCACCACCCTGCTGGGGACGGCCGGGGCCCGGTGATGGCCGCCGGCGGGCCCGCCATGCTGGAGCTCCAGGAGATCAGCACCTGGCGGGGGCCGGCCCAGATCCTGCGGGGGGTGTCGCTGCGCGTGGGTGACGGCGAGACGGTGTGCCTGGTGGGGCGGAACGGCGCGGGCAAGACGACCACCATCGACAGCATCATGGGCCTGCTCCCCGTCCGGACAGGGCGAATCGCCTTCCGGGGTCGGGACGTCACCCGGCTGCCCGCCCACCGGCGCGCCCGCCTGGGCATCGGCTACGCGCCGGAGGACGCGGGCCTCTTTCCCGACCTGAGCGTGGACGAGAACTTCCGCATCACGCGGTGGCTGGCGGGCGCGCGGGCGCCGGGCGCGGGCGCCGGCGACGCCCTCGAGCGCGCCCTGGCCGTCTTCCCCGAGATCCGTGCCCTCTCCACGCGGCGGAGCCTCCACCTGAGCGGTGGGGAGAAGAAGATGGTAGCCATCGCCCGGGCGATGACGCTGGCTCCGGCGATCCTCCTCCTCGACGAGCCGTTCGAGGGGCTGGCGCCCGTGGTGGTCACGCGGCTGATCGACGCCGTGAAGGCGATCCGCGGCATGGGGCTCTCCCTGCTGATCGCCGAGTCCAACCTGGTCAACGCCACCCGGGTGGCCGACCGCCTCTACGCCATCGACCGGGGCGAGATCGTCTTCCAGGGCGAGCCGGCCGCGGTGTTCGAGAACGAGGACGTGATGAAGACCATCCGGGGCTGAGGCCCGCGCCGGGCCCCCGGGGACCCAGGACTCCGCGCCCCGGTCGTCTTGCCGCGGCGCGCCTAGCGTCGGGGCGGGCGCGAGCATAGGATGGGCGTTCCGAGGGGGCCCCGCCCCCGCCAGGAGGTCCGGCCATGGCCGACGAGATCCGCCGGATGTACATCGACGGTGCGTGGGTGCTCGCCGAGGGCGGGGCCAGCTTCGACGTGATCAACCCCGCCGACCGCTCCGTCGTCGCCCGGGTGGCCAACGGCGCGGCGCCCGAGATCCACCGCGCGGTGGGGGCGGCGCACGGCGCCTTCCGCGAGTGGTCGGCGCTGGCCCCCAAGGACCGGGGGCGCTTCCTGCTCGCCATCCAGGAGCTCATGGAGGCGCGCCGCGACGAGCTGGCCCGGCTGATCACGCTGGAGAACGGCAAGCCCTTCGAGGAGGCGCGCAAGGAGGTCCAGTTCTCCCTGGGCTACTTCGGCTGGTTCGCGGAGGAGGCCCGGCGCATGACGGGGGAGTGGATCCCGTCGCCCCAGCCCGGCAAGCGCTACTGGGTCCTCCACCAGCCCGTCGGCCCAGTGGCCGCGGTGACCCCGTGGAACTTCCCGGCCACCATGGTGACGCGCAAGATCGCCCCGGCGCTGGCGGCGGGGTGCACCGTGGTGCTGAAGCCGGCATCCGCCACGCCGCTCACGGCGCTGGCCATCGCCGCCATCGCCCACGACGCCGGGCTGCCCCGGGGCGTCCTCAACGTCCTGACCACCAACCGGTCCCGCCTGGTGGGCAACGAGCTGCTGACCCACCCCCTGATCCGCAAGATCGGGTTCACCGGCTCCACCGACGTGGGCAAGGGGATCATGGAGACCGCCGCGCGGCAGATCAAGCGGCTCAGCTTCGAGCTGGGCGGCAACGCCCCCTTCATCGTCTTCGACGACGCCGACCTGGACGCCGCCGTCGAGGGGGCCGTGGCGATGAAGTTCCTGCGGGTGGGCGGCCAGTCGTGCATCTGTGCCAACCGCATCTACGTGCAGCGGAGCCTTGCCGGCCGCTTCGTGCCCGCCTTCGTGGAGGCGGTCCGGCGGCTGAAGGTGGCGCCCGGCTTCGAGCCCGGCGCGCAGGTCGGCCCCCTGATCAACGAGGAGGCGCGCGCCAAGGTGCACGGGCTGGTCCAGGACGCCGTCAAGCGCGGCGCCCGCCTGGTGACGGGCGGCTACCCCCTCACGGAGGAGCCCCATGCCCGGGGCTTCTTCTACGCGCCGGCGGTGCTCCTGGACGTCACGGACGACATGCCGATCGCCCAGGAGGAGATCTTCGGCCCCGCGGCGCCCATCCTCCTGTTCGACACCGAGGAGGAGGTGCTCCGGCGGGCCAACGCCACCCGGTTCGGGCTCGCCGCCTACTTCTACACCCGCGACCTGGCCCGGCTGATGCGGGTGGCCGAGCAGCTCGAGTACGGTCTGGTGGGCGCCAACGACGCCACCGGCTACACGCACGAGATCCCCTTCGGCGGCTTCAAGGAGTCGGGGCTGGGCCGCGAAGGTGGACACGAGGGGATCGAAGAGTACACTGAGGTGAAGTCCGTGGTGGTCAACCTGGCCTGAGGGGGGTCGCTCAGCGTCGGGGAGGGAGGAAGGCCATGCCGCTCTACGAGTACTTCTGCGAGAAGTGCCAGAAGGAAGTGACGCTCGCCATGTCCATCAGCGAGCACGACAAGGGCAACGCCGTGTGCCCGCAGTGCGGCGGCAAGGAGCTGCAGCCGCTGGTCGGGACGTTCTTCGCGAAGACCTCGCGGAAATCCTGAGACGAGGTGGCCATGAGGCTCCAGGGCAAGCGCGTCGCGATCCTCGCCGAGAACCAGTACCAGGAGATGGAGCTGTGGGTGCCCTGCTACCGCTTCCGGGAGGAGGGCGCCGAGGTCAAGATCGTGGGCGCCGGCGGCGCGAAGAGCTACACGTCGAAGCACGGCTACCCGGTCAGCGTCGACCTCCAGGCCGAGCAGGTGAAGGCCGTGGAGTTCGACGCGGTGGTCGTGCCGGGCGGCTACGCCCCCGACCTGATGCGGCGGCACCCCGCCATGGTGCAGCTGGTGCGGGAGGCCGCGCAGCAGGGCAAGGTCGTGGCGGCCATCTGCCACGCCGGCTGGATGCTGGTCTCGGCGGGGATCCTCAAGGGCCGCCGGGCCACGTCGTTCTTCTCCATCCGCGACGACCTGGTGGCGGCCGGCGCCGACTGGGTGGATGCCGAGGTGGTGGTGGACGGCAACCTGATCACGTCGCGGAAGCCCGACGACCTGCCGGCGTTCTGCCGCGCCATCATCCAGGCGCTTTCAAAGGCCTGACGCGAGCGAGGCCGCGCCGAGCGGCGGGGCGGTCGGCTAGTAGCCGCGGCTGCGGTCGACCACGTGCCGGAGCGGGCGGCCGGCGAGGAACCGGGCCAGGTTGTCGTTGAAGACGGGGGCCACGGCCTCGGGCGTGCTGGGGCCGGCGACGTGGGGCGTGAGGATCGCGTTGTCCAGGCCCCACAGCGGGTGATCGGGCGGCAGCGGCTCGACGGCGAAGACGTCCAGGACCGCCCCGCCGATCCGCCGCTCGCGGAGGGCCTGGACGAGCGCCCCCTCATCCACCACCGCGCCGCGCCCGACGTTGACCAGCCACGCGTGGGGGCGGAGTGCGGCGAGCTCGCGGGCGCCGACCAGGCCCCGGGTCTCGGCCGTGAGGGGCAGGGCGAGGACGGCCCAGTCCGCCTCGCCCAGCGCGTGGCCCAGGGCCGACACGCGGAAGACGCGCTCCACGCCCGGCACGCG
>JBBIOF010000185.1:0-5643 GCA_037443505.1 Candidatus Rokuibacteriota bacterium | reverse complement strand
GGCCAGGTCGATCGTGGTGGGGGCTCTCGCCCCGACCCCCGCGGTGGCTTCCGCGGCGCCGCCGCAGCAGGCGCCGGCCGCCGGCACCCCGGGCTCCTCGGCGGCAGGCATCCTGCTCAGGCTGGAGCAGCCGGCACCGCCGGCCCCGGCCGACAGCGTCACGGCCGACGACCTCCGCGAGCTGCCCAGGCCCCGGCCCGACCGGCTGCCCGGCAACGTCCAGATCAGGATCGGCGTCGAGGACCCGCGCTGCCTGCCTGGCGAGGATCCGTTCCTGGACCGCGCCGGCCGCGCGCCGCTGCCGCGCCGCTGACCTCTCGCGCCGCCGTCTTCCGCCCCGTCAGGGGCTCGTAACCCGTCCTGGCTTCCGGCTGCCACCTCCTGAGCTTCGCGGCGATGACGAGGTGGGTCAGGAGGTAAGCCCGCAGCGATACGAATGACTCATCCTGTGGGATGAGGCCCCGCAGGGGATTCACCGTGCGCGCCCATTTCTTGGGCCCGGCCGGCGCGGCGACCTAGACTGGCCGAAGACTGACCGAAGAACGCGACATCGGTCGAGGACGGCCATGCGACGCCCCGTTCGATATCTCTGGCTCCACCTGCCGTTCGTGGCCGCCGTCGGGCTGATTCCGGTCGCCGTCCTCTTCGCCGCCTGGTGGTGGTGGCACGGAGTACAGACGGAGGCCGAGGTCCGGGCGAACCAGACGGCCACCGTCAGGACGTTCGCGGCCATGCAGGAGGCGCGGAGCCTGGAGCGCCTGGCGAGCGTCGAGACGCTGGCGGCGGAGATCGAGGTCGGGGGCGTGGCGCGGCGGCCGGACCGGTTGCAGGCGCTCGTGGAGCAGGCGCGGCCGATGGCCGGGGCACTGACGGCGTGGGTCGTCGCCGTGGACGGCCGCTCGGTGGCGTTCAGCCCCGCGGTCGGGCTCGACGGGCGGTCGACGATCGGGCGCCGGTACGGCGACGATCCCCTCGTCCGCGAGGTCCTCGAGCGCAAGGCCACGGTCGTCTCGCCGCTGCTCCGGGAGCGGCACCTCGGGCGCCCCACGCTGGCGGTCGCGGCCCCGGTGAGGGAGGACGGGCACGTCGTGGCCGTGGCCGGGATGGCGTTCGAGGTGGGGCTCTTCGCGTCGGGGCTGATGGCGCAGACCCCGCTCACGTTCGGACGGCCGTTCATGCTCGACCGGGCCGGGAATGCCCTCCACTTCGACCGTCGCCGCGGCGGCCTCGTCATCGACAGCTGGAAGGACTCGCCGCTGTCCTCCATCGCTCCGGGGACCAGGGGATCGCGCGTGATCGCCGTGGCGGGCGACCACCGCGTGGTCACCTGGGAGCCCGTTCCCACCATCGGGATGGTGGTGGGGATGGAGGCGAGCCGGCGCGAGGTGCTGGCGGCGGCCGCGCGGCCGCTGGGCCTCTGGGTGCTGGTGGCCAGCACCGTGGCGATCGCCTTGAGCGTGGCGGCCGCCGTGCTGGGCTGGCGTCTCGGTGCTCGCCAGCTGGGCCGGATCCGGTGGTACCTCCACGAGCTGGCGTCCACCGACGACCCCGCCGACCTCCGGCCGCCGCGGCTCGAGGTGCGGGAGCTGGACGAGATCGCCGCCGACGCGCAGCTGATGGCCGGCGCCATCAGGCGGCGGCAGCAGCAGATCGAGATCCTCTATGCCCTGGACCGGGCGCTGGCCCGGTTCAGCCGCCCCGAGGAGATCGTCCAGGAGGCCAGCGCCACGGTCCTGCCCCTTCTCGGGTTCGACGGCGCGGCGGTATTCCTGCTCGACGCCGACCGCGGGTCACTGCGGCTCTTCCACGCCGAGGGGCTGTCCGAGCCGGTGACGGGCCGGTTCGAGCGCGTCCCCCTGGGTGCCGGGTTCCCGGGCCGGGCGGTGGCCGAGCGGCGCACGGTGTTCCTGCCGGCCGGGAGCGATCCCGGAGAGGATCCAGGCGACGTGCTGCAGGGGCTCCGTCAGCACGGGTTCGGTACCGTCGTCGCGGTTCCTCTCCTGGCGTACGGCGACGTCCATGGCGCCCTCACCCTGGCCAGCCGGCGGCGCCTCGAGCCCACCCCGACGATGCTGGAGCTCCTCACGGCGGTCGGCACGCAGGTCGGCCTCGCTTTGGTGCACGCCCGCCAGCTCGAGCAGCGCACCCTCCAGGAGCGCCTGGCGGCGCTCGGGCGCCTGGCCGCCGGCGTCGCCCACGAGCTGAGGAACCCGCTGACGGTGATCGACGCCAGGCTCCAGCTCCTGCGCCGCGAGTCGGGGGCGCTGGACGGCCCGGTGACCCGGCACCTGGCCAGCCTCGAGGAAGCGTCGGAGCGCATGAAGCGCATCATGCAGGGGCTCTCGACGTACGCGAAGCCCGCGCGGTCCGAGCCCCAGCTCCTGGACGTGCGGGAGCTCCTGTCCGCCGTCAGGGAGCTGGTGGCCTACCAGGCCCGGAAGACCGGGGTGGTGGTGGAAGTCGAGGTCCAGGGCGAGCCCCCGGCGGTCCTCGCCGATCGGAGCGAGATGATGCAGGTCCTGGTGAACCTGGCCACCAACGCCATCGAGGCGATGGAGACCGGCGGCGGGCGCCTCACGCTGCGGGCGGCCGCCGTCGGAGACGCCGCGGGCCGGACGGCCACGGTGATCGAGGTGAGCGACACGGGGCCCGGGATCCCGGAGGACCGGCGGGAGCGCGTCTGGGAGCCCTTCTACACCACCAAGCCCGACGGAACGGGACTCGGCCTGTCCATCGTGCGGGCCCTGGTGGCGAAGCAGCCGGCTGCGGGCATCGACATGGACAGCACGGTGGGCGTCGGCACCACCTTCCGGATCACCCTGCGGACGCCCCCGTGAGCGAGGACCTGCCGGCACCGGTCTTGCTGCGTGGTCCGGCCGACGACAAGGAGGCCACCGTGATCGGAAGCTTCGTACTGGGCGCGATCGTGGGCGGCGCGGCCGTGTGGCTCTACGGCCCGCAGATCCGGGCGTTCGTGGAGGACAGGACCCGCACGGCGCGGGGCCGGGCGGCGGGGACGCTGCAGGCGGCTTTCGAAGGCCTGCAGGCGGCGAAGGAAAAGCTGGAAGGGGAGCGGGGGATCGGCGGCCTCTGAGCCGGCTCAGGTGCCGGTGGAGCCGAAGCCGCCGGCACCGCGCTCGCTGGGCGGCAGCTCCCCCACCTCGACCAGGTCGGCGCGCTCGACGCGCATCACCACGAGCTGGGCGACGCGCTCGCCCCGCTCGAAGGTGACTGGCTGCGCCGAGTGGTTGACCAGGAGCACCTTCACCTCGCCCCGGTAGCCGGCGTCGATGAGCCCCGGCGCGTTCAGCACGGTCACGCCGTGATGGAGCGCCAGGCCCGAGCGCGGCAGCACCAGGCCCGCGTAGCCGGGCGGGATGGCCACGGCCATGCCCGTGCCCACCAGGGCACGGCCCCCCGGCTCCAGGGTGACCTCGCGGGCGGCGCGGAGGTCGAGGCCGGCGTCGCCCTCGCGCGCGTACGCGGGCGGGGGCAGGTCGGGATCGAGCCGCCGGACGGCGACGCGGAGCACGTCGGGGCGGCTCGTCAGGGGCACGAGGAGCGCTCGCTGCGCTCCCGGTCGGTGGCCACCACGAGGTCCGACAGGCGCCGGAGGATCTCCAGGGTGACCTGCGGGCGGTTGCGGATCAGCCACTCCAGCCGCTCGTTCCGGATCACCAGGACCTCCACCTCGGTGGCCGCCAGCGCGGAGGCGGAGCGCGGCGCCTTCCGGAACAGCGCCATCTCGCCCAGCAGCTCGCCCTCGCCGTAGGTGGTGAGGACCCGCTCGGTCCCGTCGAATCGCTTGCGGATCTCCACGGTGCCGGAGTGGACCAGGTACGCCTCGCTCCGGGCGTCGTCTCCCTCCCGGAAGATCACCTCGCCGGGCTTGAAGCGGCGGCGCTCCACGTCGCCCAGGGTGAGGTTCTTGTAGATCTCCAGGCCGATGGAGGGCAGGTGCGACTTGGCCTCCACCGGCAGCCGCGCGTTGGTCCAGCCCCCGAGGCCGCCCTTGAGGATGCGCACGTTGGAGAAGCCCCGCTGCCGCAGCAGGTGCGTCACCCGCTCGCTGGTCTGCTCGTTGGGGCTGGTGCAGTACGTCACGATGAGCTGCTGGGGCTCGGCCTGGAAGTCCAGCCGGCCGGCCTCGATCGCCTCGGGCTCGGCGCGGACGGCGCCGGGGAGCTTGAGCGGGCTGGTGTCGTAGTCGCTCCGGGTCCGCACGTCGAGGAGCAGCGGGTTGAGCCCGCGCTCGACGAAGCCGATGACCTGCGCGGGCAGCACGCGGAACCGGTTCTTCCACCACCGCCGCGCCCCCATGCCCCCGTAGACGGCCACGCTCAGCAGCGTGACGCCCAGCGTGGCCCAGGCCCACGGGAACGGCCGGGGCGGCGGGTTCTTGACCTTCTCCTCGGCCTCGGCCAGCGCCCGCTTGACGTCGGCCAGCCCCGGCAGCAGCCGGTTGGCCTCGGCGAGCCTGGCGGCCGCCGCGGGGTAGCGCTCGCCGAACAGCGCCTGGAGCCCGGCCGCCCACACCGGTGTGAACCGGCTGTCGCCCGGCCGCGTCACCTCGGTGCCCTCGAGGAACCGCAAGACGTCGCGGGCGGGGATGAGGAAGTTGAAGCCCTGGACGATGGAACCGCCAGCCGGCGACAGCGACACGAACGTCATCACGCCCACCACGGTCGAGTCGTCGCCGATGGCCGGCCCACCGCTGTTGCCGTGGGCCGCCGGCGCGTCGGTCTGGATCACGTCCTGGCCGATGGCGTCCTGCTTGAAGCCGGAGATGGCGCCGCTGGTGACGGACGCCTCCAGCGCCACGCTCTGGTTGAGCAGCTCGTGCGAGAGCACGACGCCCGGGAAGCCCAGGACGTGGACCGGGTCACCGATCTTCGTCGCCCGCGCCGAGACCGCGATGGCCGGGTAGAGGCCCTCCGGCACGCGGAGGAGCGCCAGGTCCCGGCCGGAGTCCGGTGTGGGCCGGCCCGTGCCGTCGAGGGAGAGCGGCGCGCTGAACTTCCGCACCTCCGCCACGAGGCGGGTGCCGTTGGACAGCAGCACCGTCACCTGCGGCTGCGGCGTGAACTTGAGCCCGGCCATGGCGCGGTCGGTGAGCCTCCGCCGGATCTGCTCCTCGGCCTCGGGCCGCTGCCCGCGCGTCATCCCCCGCTCGCGGAGCACGGGCTCCACGCACGCCTGGTCGATGGCCTTCTTCTTGAGCTCGTGGACGACCCAGGGCGGCAGCCGGTGGGCGGGGTCGACCACGTGGGCGTTGGTGATCAGGTAGCCGCGGCCGTCCACGAACCAGCCGGTGCCGGTCTCCACGAAGGGCGCGGGCTTCACGGTCACGGGACCCTGGCCGCAGTCCATCGTCACCTCGGCGTCCACCCGGGCGGTGACGAGCGCCACCGCCGGCTTGGCGCGGAGGATCGCCTCCTGGACGGTGAGGGCCTCTGCCCGGGCCACGGTCAGCCCCGCCGCGGCGAGGAGGACGAGGAGCCAGCGCGTCATCGCTCCGCACGGTACCACGGACCCCACGCGGGGCGCCACGCGGCCGGCGCCAGCCCCGACCCCGGCTCACGGGCCCCAGCGCGCCTCGTGGGAGATCCGGCGCTGCTCCTCGGTGAGCAGGCGGTGCGTCGC
>JBBIOF010000184.1:0-5659 GCA_037443505.1 Candidatus Rokuibacteriota bacterium | reverse complement strand
CGCGGCCTCGCGGGGCCGGAGCCCCAGGTCCGCGGCCACCTCGTCCACCATGGGGCCCTCCACCTTCCTGGCGTCGCTGCCGTACGCGATCAGGAGGGCGCCGTCGCAGAGGATGTTGATGAGGCGCGGGATGCCGTCGGCGTAGGCGATGACGCGCCGGACCGCCTCGGGTGTGAACAGGTCGTCGCCCTCCCGCCCGGCGACCCGGAGCCGGTGCAGGATGAAGGCGCCCACCTCGTCGTCGCTCAGGCGCTCGAGCCGGTAGCGGATGGCGATGCGCTGGGCCACCTGGCGGAGCGCCGGGTTCTGGAGCTTGGCCCTGAGCTCCGGCTGGCCCACCAGGATGATCTGCAGGAGCTTCTCGGTGGCCGTCTCGAGGTTGGAGATGAGGCGCAGGTTCTCCAGGACCTCGGCGCTCAGGTTCTGCGCCTCGTCGATGAGGAGGACCACCGTCCCGCCGCGCCTGGCCTCGGCCAGCAGGAAGTCGTTCAGCGCCTGGAGCTTCTCCAGCCGGGACAGGCCCTTCACCGGCAGGTCCAGCTCCGTGCACATGAAGGCCACCATCTCGTCGAAGCTGAGCGTGGTGTTGTAGAAGAAGACGACCTTGACGCTGGGGTCCAGGTTGTCCATCAGCCGGCGCAGCAGCGTCGTCTTCCCCGTGCCCACCTCGCCCATCAGGACGACGAAGCCCTTGCGCTCCAGGATGCCGTACAGGAGCGTGGCGTACGCCTCCTGGTAGACCCGGTTGCTGTAGAAGAAGCGCGGGTCGGGCGTGGCGTTGAAGGGCTTCTCACGGAAGCCGAAGTAGGCCGTGTACATGGCGGTCGGCGCCGGACGGTCCAGCGGGGCGTCCCCTAGGGCACGGGGATCGGCATGCGGCCGACGAAGGGGATCAGGTCGGTGATGTGCTGCCGCACCCAGAGGTTGGCGTTGGCGATGGCGCTCCGGGGCACGAAGATGATGTCGTGGGGCGCCAGGTAGAGGGGCTCCCGGGCGCCGTCGTTGACGGTCTCGCCCAGGTTGATGGTGCGGGCGATGAACGACTTCTCCGATCCCGCCGCCCGGACCAGGATCACGCTCTCCGGGTGCGCGGTGTCCTTGAAGCCGCCGGCCGCGATGACGGCCTGGAGCGGCGTGATCCCCTTCCGGTAGGGGAGCGGGCCCGGCTTGCCGACCTCGCCGCCCACGTAGATGGGCTTGTCGCTGAAGTGGCGGATGGTGACCACCACCTCCGGGTCGCGGAGCCGGTCGGAGGTGCGGTCCTTCAGGAGCTTCTCCAGCTCGCCGGTCGTCAGCCCCGCCACCGAGATGCCACCCACCCGCGTCGCCGTGATCCGCCCGTCCGGCTCCACGGTGACCTCCTGGTCCATCTCCGGGTGGAACGGGTAGCGGATGAACAGCGTGTCGCCCGGCTCGATGCGGTAGACGTGCTCGGGGAAGTTCCCGGCCGCCTGCAGCCTGGGGAGGTCCTCCGCGGTCAGGGAGGGCACGGTGATGGGGGCGGCGCAGCCGACCAGGGTGAGGACGAGGGCCGTGAGGGCCCCGAGGGCCGCCCACCGCCGGTTCTGCCGAGCGTCGTGTCGAGGTCTCATCGGTTGGTCCTCTCTTCGTTCGGAGCCCATGGCTCCGCCGTTCCGGGCCGGAGCCCGCTTTTTCCCGCGGAGCCATGCGGGCCGCGGCGCGCGCCCCCCGGGCGCCACGCCGCGACCCTATGTGGGTGCTACCGGACGCGGTGAACCGCCGGGCCGGTCCCGGCGACCGTCCAGCCGCTCTTCACGAACCGGACGGGAACATCCACCCTGACCGCCCGCCGGTTGAGGAGCTGCATCAGGACCTTGATGCGCCCCCTGGCGTCGGGCGGCTGCTGGATGATCCCGACGATCCCGGCGAACGGGCCACCGGTGATCTCGACCTCCTGCCCGACCCGCAGCGTGGACCGAGCCTGGAGGGTGCCGTCCGGGGCCGCGTGCTCCTGGAGGAACGCCACGACGTCGTCGTCCAGCGCCGTCGGGACCCCGTGGGGCCCGACGAACCGCTTCACCCCGGGCGACCAGATCACGTCGTAGAACTGCTCGACCAGGTTGATCCGCACGAACAGGTAGCTGGGGAAGAGGGGCACCACCCGGCGCGGGCCCGCCACGTAGGCCGGCAGCACCAGCTTGGGGTAGTACACCTCGATGGACCGCCGCTCCAGGTGGAACAGCGCCGTCCCCTCCTTGTGCGGCTTGGAGTAGACGACGTACCACGCGCGGCCCGCGGGTGCGGGCCCGGGCGGCGCGGCCTGGCCGGTCTCCCGGGGATCCAGCGATGGGGGCAGCGGCAAGCTCTCGCTCATGCTCACAGCCGGAAGATCTTCTCCCGGTGGTGGACGACACCGGCGGTGGCGTTGCGGGTGTCCACCACCACGGGCGCCAGCTCCACCACCCGCTTGTAGTCGATCACCCGGTGGTCGGTGAGGACCACCACGCAGTCGGCGGACTGGATGGCCGCGTCGTCGAGCGGCACGGAGTCCACCGTGCGGTCGTCGATCCGCACCCGCGTGACGTACGGGTCGTGGTAGCGGACGGACGCTCCCCGCTTCCAGAGGTCGCGGATGATCTCCAGCGCCGGGGACTCGCGGGCGTCGTTCACGTCCCGCTTGTAGCTCACGCCCAGGGCCAGGATGGAGGAGCCCTTGAGGCTCCGGCCCCGGGAGTTGAGCGCGTCGGTGACGATGGACACCACGAACCGCGGCATGTAGCTGTTGACCTGGTGGGCCAGGTCGATGAAGCGGGGCTCGAACCCGTTCACCCGCGCCTTCCACGACAGGTACAGGGGGTCGATGGGGATGCAGTGCCCGCCGAGCCCCGGCCCCGGGTAGAAGGGCATGAAGCCGAAGGGCTTGGTGGCCGCGGCATCCACGATCTCCCAGACGTCCAGGCCGAAGGAGCGGCACATCAGCGCCAGCTCGTTCACCAGGGCGATGTTCACCGCCCGGAAGGTGTTCTCCAGGAGCTTGACCATCTCGGCCGCCTCGGTGGAGGAGACGACGACCACCTCGGGGCAGATCCGGCGGTAGAGCTGCGCGGCCACGGCCGCGCAGCCGGGCGTGATCCCGCCCACCACCCGTGGGATCCGGGCGGGCGGGTTCGCCTTGTCCCCCGGGTTGATGCGCTCGGGAGAGAAGCAGAGGTGGAAGTCGGTGCCCACCCTGAGCCCGGTGGACTCCAGCGTGGGGAGGACGACCTCCGAGGTGGTGCCCGGGTAGGTGGTGCTCTCCAGGACGACCAGCTGGTCGCGCCGCAGCCGGGGGCGGATCTCCTCCAGGGCGCTCATGATGAAGGAGAGGTCCGGCGCCTTCGTCTTGCCCAGCGGCGTGGGCACGCAGATCAGGACGGCGTCCATGTCCGCCAGCCGGGCGAAGTCGGTGGTCGCGCGGAGGCGGCCGGCCTCCACCACCACGGCGAGCTCCTCGTCCGTGACGTCCACCAGGTAGGAGCGGCCCGCGGCCACGCTGCGCGCCCGGTCGGCATCCACCTCGAAGCCGGTGACGGCGAACCCGGCCTTCGCCAGCTCCACCGCCTCGGCGAGGCCGACGTAGCCGAGCCCCATGACGCCGACATTGGCCGTTCCCGAGAGGATCCGCTCGTGCAGTGACATGGGCTACTCCACCGTGACGCTCTTGGCCAGGTTTCGGGGACGGTCCACGTCGCGACCGGCGAGGACCGCCATGTGATAGGCGAACAGCTGGAGAGGGACCGCCAGGAGGCAGGGTGCCAGGAGCTCGGGCACGGGCGGCACCCGGAGGGCGTGCTCCACCAGCCCCGGGACGACCGTGTCGTCCTCGCCGCACAGCGCGAGGACCTGGCCGCCGCGGGCCCTGACCTCCTCGATCGTCGAGACCATCTTGGCGTGCGTGGGCCCGGGAGGCGCCACCGCCAGGGTCAGCGAGTCGCCGTCGATCAGCGCCAGGGGCCCGTGCTTCAGCTCGCCGCCCGGGAAGGCCTCGGCCCGCACGTACGCGATCTCCTTGAGCTTCAGCGCGCCCTCGCGGGCCACCGGGTAGTGGATGCCGCGGCCCACGAAGAAGAAGTCGCGGCAGCCGTGGTGGAGCGCCGCCAGCGCCCGGACCCGCTCCTCGGCCGCCAGCACCTCCTCCATGCGCGCGGGCAGGAGGCTCAGGTCCAGCATCAGCGCGCGCGCCTCGGCGGCCGTGAGGTGGCCGCGCGCGCGCCCGGCCTGGAGCGCCATGAGGAACAGGGCGGCGACCTGGGCGGTGAACGCCTTGGTGGAGGCCACGCCGATCTCGGGGCCGGCGGCAGTGGTGACCACGCCGCCGTCCGCGTCCCGCACCAGGGCCGAGCCGGGGACGTTGCAGACGGCCACCGTCCGGACGCCCCGGGCCCGGGCCGCCCGCAGGGCGCCCACCGTGTCGGCGGTCTCCCCGGACTGGCTGACGAAGATGCCCAGCGTGCCCGGCTCCACCAGGCCGGGGCGGTACCGGAACTCGGAGGCGATGTCCACCTCGGCCGGGATGCGGGCCAGGCTCTCGAAGTACCAGCGGCCGATCAGGCTCGCGTGGTACGAGGTGCCGCAGGCGGCGAGGGTGACGCGCCGGACGTCCCGCCACTCGCGCTCGCTGACGGCCAGCCCGACGATGTCCACGGTGCCCGTCTCCGGGATGACGCGGTGCTCGAAGGTCCGCCGGATCGCGCGCGGCTGCTCGTGGATCTCCTTGTGCATGAAGTGCGGGTGGCCCCCCAGCTCGGCCTCGCCGGGACTCCAGCCCACCCGCACCAGCCGCCGCGTCGCGGGCCGGCCGCCGCGGGAGGCGGCCACGTCCACCCGGTCGGCGGAGACCAGGGCCAGCTCGCCCTCCTCCAGGGGGAGGACCGAGCGCGTGTGGTGCGCCAGGGCCACCGAGTCGGACGCGACGAAGTGCTCGCCCTCGCCGACGCCCACCAGCAGGGCCGGGGTGCCCGACCGGGCCGCCGCGATGGTGGTGGGGGCCGCGCCGCTGATGACGGCGATGGCATACTCCCCCTCCAGCAGCTCCATCACCTTCCGGACCGTGCCCTCGAAGGTCCCGCCCGCGTGCTCCTCGATCAGGTGGGGGATGACCTCGGTGTCCGTCTGGGAGCGGAAGACGTGGCCGCGGGCCTCCAGCCACTGGCGGAGGGGCCGGTGGTTTTCGATGATGCCGTTGTGCACCACGGCGATGGAGCCGGTGCAGTCGAGCTGGGGGTGGGCGTTCTCCACCGACGGCCGGCCGTGGGTGGCCCACCGGGTGTGGCCGATCCCGATGGTGCCGGGCAGGGCCCGGGCCCCGGGGTCCTCCACCAGGCGCGCCACGCGTCCCACCGCCCACCGGGCGATCAGCGTGCCGGCGTCGCTGATGCCGGCCATGCCCGCCGAGTCGTAGCCCCGGTACTCCAGGCGGGCCAGGCCGTCGGCGAGGATCGGAAACGCCTCGCGCCACCCCACGTAGCCGACGATCCCGCACACGACCGTCAGTCCCCCAGGCCGCACTCGTCGATCTTGCGGCGGATCGTCTTGTAGCTGATCTTCAGGAGGCGGGCGGCCTCCCGGCGGTTCCAGCGGACGCGGTCCAGCACCTGCTTGAGGGCGTCGCGCTCCGCCTCCTGGGCGGCCCGCCGCGCGATCTCCTTGAGGCTCAGAC
>JBBIOF010000183.1:0-5677 GCA_037443505.1 Candidatus Rokuibacteriota bacterium | reverse complement strand
GTGCGCCGCACGTTTGTGGAGGGCTTCGGCGTCGGGGCCCGTCCCCGGGGGGGTGGGTGGGGGGGGGCCGGCGCCTCCGCCCCCGGGCGGACCGGCCGCGCGGCGGAGCGGGCTGCGGGCTGAAGGGGGGGGAGGGTCGATGTTCCAGGACCGGACCGAGGCCGGCCGGGCGCTGGCCGACAGGCTCGCCCCGCTGGTGACCGGCCCGTGCGTGGTGGCGCCGATCCCGCGGGGCGGGGTGATGGTGGCGCTGCCCATCGTCGAGCGTCTCCGCGCGCCCATCGCCATGGTGTACGCGCGGAAGCTGACCGCCCCCGTGGCGCCGGAGCTGGCGTTCGGCGCCATCGACGAGGACGGGCGGACCGTGATCGACGAGGCCACGGTGGCGTTGCTGGCGCTGCGTCCGGGAGACGTTGAGGAGATCGGCAAGCGGGTGGCGGCCGAGATCCGCCGGCGCATGGCGCTCTACCGCGTGCCGCCGCTGGCCCGCTTCCTGCCCGGCCGGGCGGTGGTGCTGGTGGACGACGGGCTTGCCACGGGGCTCACCATGCGGGTGGCCGTCGCCTACGCGCGCCGGCACGGCGCGACCGACATCACGGTGGCGGTGCCGTGCGCCTCCGAGCAGGCCGCGGAGGTGTTCCGCCGCGAGGCGGACCGCGTGGTGAGCCTGGTGGTGGACCCGGAGTTCGCGGCGGTGGGCGCGTACTACGTGGACTTCTCGCCGGTCTCCGACGAGCGGGTGTGCGCCATGCTGGCCGAGGCCCGGCGGCACGCGGCCCCCTCGGCCTCCGACCCCGACAGGCTGCGGCTGGTGTTCAAGAACTCGCGCGGCTTCCGGCTGGCCGGTGAGCTGCTGGTCCCCGCGGGAGACCGCCCGTGTCCCGTGGTGGTCTTCGCCCACGGCTGGGGCAGCGGCAAGGCGAGCCCGCGGAACCGGGCCGTCGCCGAGGCGCTGCTGGAGGCCGGCATCGCATCGTTCCTCTTCGACTTCACCGGCCACGGCGAGAGCGAGGGCACGGAGGCCGACAGCACGCCGGCCCAGCAGGCCGACGACCTCCGCTCCGCCCTGGACGTCCTGGAGTCGCTCGACGAGGTGGACATCGGACGGACCGGCCTGGTGGGCGGCAGCTCGGGCGCCGCCGTGGTGCTGCGCGTGGCCGCCGAGCGGCCCCGCCTCCGCGCGCTGGCGCTCCGCTCGGGCAACCCCGAGGGCGCGGAGGACGCGGTCCGGCGCGTCACCGTGCCCACCCTGCTGGTGGTGGGCCAGCACGACGTCCCCACACGGGCCGCCAACGAGGCCGTGCTGGCGGCGCTGGCGGGGCCGAAGCGGCTCGAGGTCGTGCCGGGAGGCGACCACCTCTTCGAGGAGCCGCGAGCCCGCGCCCGGGCCGTGGCGCTGATCGTGGAATGGTTCCGGGAGCACCTGGCGTGAGGGCCGGGAGAGGGCCGCGGGCCCCGGAGCGCCGCCGCATCGTCCACGCCACGGACTTCTCCCCCGCGTCCGCCGCGGCCTTCCGGACCGCGGTGGCGTGGGCGCGCCGGCGGCGGGCTGAGCTGACGCTGCTGCACGTCCTCAGCTACCTCTAGCTCTCCGCGGCGGCCTGGCGCCGGCTGGAGGCCGGCGCGCGCCTCCGCGCCGATCCGGTCTCCACGGCCGCCGGTAGCGGCCCTGCCTCCGGGAACTCCACGGGTTATCAGGTGAGCCACGCCTGTCAGGCTCGACCCCGACGCTCTTCCAGGCCGTCGCCGCAAGTTTATGCTTGACAGGTACTTTCATTAGTCCTTAATGTTTCAGCGGATGCTGAAAAGAGTGGGGCAAGCGAAACATGCTGAAATCCGCGGAGATTCGGCGACAGGCGGCCCAGCGGCTGCGCGAGCTGTTCCCGCGCTCGAAGAGCTGGGAGGAGAGCGTCGACGCCCGCATCGGTCAGCAGACCGCGGATTTACTGGTCAGGTTCCGCCTCGGGGACAAGGAGCACACCCTGGTGGTTGAGGTCTGCTCCCTCGGACAGCCCCGGCTGATCCGGGCAGCCGTCACCCGGCTGGCGGAGATCCGCCGTGAGCTTCCGGACGCGTATCCGGTGGCCGCGGCCGTCTACATCGGACCTCAGAGCGCCCGGATCCTCAGGAGCAACAACCTCGGCTTCGTCGACCTCTCCGGCAACTGCTACCTGGCCTTCGACAACGTCCTGATCGAGAAGGAAGGCAAGCGCAACGTGCGGCCCTCGACGCGGCCGCTCAGGTCGCTGTTCGCGCCCCGCGCCACGCGCGTGGTGCGGGTGCTGCTCACCGAGCCGGGCCGTCCCTGGCGCCTGGAGGAGCTGGCGCGGGCGGCCGAGGTGAGCCTGGGCCACGCCCACAACGTCGTCAAGCGCCTGGAAGAGCTGGCGTGGGCCGAGCGCGACGACCACCAGCGCCTGAGGCTCACCAAGCCGGCCGACCTCCTGGAGCACTGGGCCGAGTCGTACAGCTACCGCGACAACGAGATCCACTCCTACGCCGTTCCCGAGCGCATCACCCGCAAGTTCATGCACGAGGTGGCGCGGGCGGCCGAGGCCGCCGGGCGGCGGTATGCGTTCACCGTCCACGCCGGGGCCCTGCTGGTCGCGCCGCATCTCAGGGTGCCGGCCATCCACTGCTACCTGGAGGGCGACCCGTCACCGGTCGCCGCCGCCCTGGGCCTCCGTCCGGTGACGGAGGCCGACGCCACGCTCCACCTGCTGACGCCCTACGACGCCGGGGTCTTCCACGGCGTTCTCGACAAGGGGGGGCTCAAGGTGGTGGGGCTGGCGCAGCTCTACGTGGACCTGGTGCATTACGAGCGCAGGGGCCGTGAGCAGGCCGAGCACCTGCGTCGCGAGGCGATGGGCTACTGACCTGTCCCGGTGAAGGGGGGTGAGCGCTCGTGGCGAAGAAGAAGGCCGCCAAGAAGAAGAAGAAGAAGTAACGAGGCGAGGAACGATCACCGATGGCTGCTGTGACGCCCGAGAGGGAGGAGGTGAGAGCGAGGATGGCCAAGAAGAAGGCGGCCAAGAAGACGAAGAAGAAGGGGAAGTAGGTCCTGCTTCGGGTGGGGGGTGGCGGCCTCCCACCCGGCCAGCAACCGGGAGGGGGTTCGGCCCCCTCCCGTTGTGTCCGTGCTTAAATGACCTTCGTGACCTTTCCCGCCTTGAGGCAGCGGGTGCAGACCCGGACGCGCCGGGCCCTGCCGCCCACCAGCGCCCGCAGGGAGACCAGGTTCGGCAGCCAGCGGCGCCGCGTGAGCTTGTGGGCGTGACTGATGGAGTGACCGACCGCGGGGCCCTTCCCGCAGATATCGCAGCGCTGAGCCATCTCAACTCCTTCGGACGCCAATGGGTTCGCCGGGGACGCGGACTCCTTATAGCACGCGCGGGGGCATGAGGCAAACCGCGCCGCCCCCGGGCCTGGAGACCCCGCTCCAGTACCTGAAGCGTGTGGGGCCCCAGCGGGCGGCCCTGCTGGCCCGCAAGGGCCTCGCCACCGTCGAGGACGCCCTCTTCTTCGTCCCCCTCCGGCACGAGGACCGGACGCGCCTGACCCCCCTCCGGCAGCTGCAGCCGGGCCAGACCCAGACCTGCTCGGGGGTCATCGTGGGGCTCTCGCCGCCCCCGCCCGGCCGCCCGCGCGTGCCCTTCACCGTCATGCTGCGGGACGAGAGCGGCTACGCCACCGCCGGCTGGTTCAACGCGGCCTACCTGGGCCGCGTGCTCAGGCGGGGGCAGCGCCTGATCCTCCACGGCAAGGTGGCCCGCTTCAGGGGCGCGCCGACCCTCCAGCACCCGGACTACGAGATCGTCGAGTCCGGGGAGGACGAGCGGCTGCACACGGGCCGCCTGGTCCCGGTCTACTCGACCACCGAGGGCCTCTCCCAGCGGCCCCTCCGCACGCTGCTCTGGCGCATCGTGGAGCAGTTCGCGGCGGGGGTGCCGGAGGTGCTGCCCGAGGCGGCGCGGGCGCGGCGGCGCCTCGTCCCGCTGGCCCGCGCCGTGCGGGACATCCACTTCCCGGAGACGGAGGCGGCGCGCGCGGCGGCGCTGCGCCGGCTCGCGTTCGACGACTTCCTCTACCTCCAGCTGGGCCTGGCCATCCTCCGCTCCCGGGTGACCCGCGCCCGCGGCATCGCCATGGACCCCCCGGGCGTGCTGGTGGAGCGCCTGCGCCAGGCGCTGCCCTACCGCCTCACGGCGGCGCAGGAGCGGGTGTGGGGGGAGATCCGCCGCGACATGGCGGCTCCGTACCCCATGCACCGCCTGCTCCAGGGCGACGTGGGCTCCGGCAAGACGGTGGTGGCCGCCCTCGCGGTGCTGGCCGCGGTGGAGGCGGGCTACCAGGCGGCGGTGATGGCGCCCACCGAGATCCTGGCCGAGCAGCACTTCATGACCTTCCGCCAGCTCCTGGAGCCGCTGGGCGTGCCGGTGACGCTGCTGACCTCGTCCGTGCGCGCCCGCGAGCGCGAGGCCCGGAGGGCGGCCGTCGCCTCCGGCGCCGCGGCGTGCGTGGTCGGCACCCACGCGCTGGTGCAAGAGGGCGTGGAGTTCCGGCGCCTCGGGCTGGCCGTGGTGGACGAGCAGCACCGGTTCGGCGTGGAGCAGCGGGCCCGGCTCCGGGCCAAGGGCGAGGCGCCGGACATGCTGGTGATGACCGCGACGCCCATCCCCCGCACGCTGGCCCTCACGCTCTACGGCGACCTGGACGTGAGCGTGCTGGACGAGCTTCCGCCGGGGCGCCGGCCCGTGAAGACCGTGGCGCGCACCGCGTCCAGGCGCCGCGAGATCTACGCGTTCCTGCGGGACCAGGTGCGGGAAGGGCGGCAGGTGTACGTCGTCTGCCCCCTGGTGGAGGAGTCGGAGGCCGTGGACCTCAAGGCCGCCACCGACATGGCCGGTCAGCTCCAGCGGGAGGTCTTTCCCGACCTCCGGGTTGGGCTGCTGCACGGCCGCCTGAGCTTCGAGGACAAGGACGCCGTCATGCGCCGGTTCAAGGCCGGCGAGATCCACGTGCTGGTGTCCACCACCGTCATCGAGGTGGGCATCGACGTGCCCAACGCCTCCGTGATGCTGGTGGAGCACGCGGAGCGGTTCGGGCTGTCGCAGCTCCACCAGCTCCGCGGCCGGGTGGGCCGCGGGCCCTGGCGCTCGTACTGCATCCTGCTCCACGCCGCCCGGCTGCCCGAGGACGCGCAGCGCCGCATCGACGCCATGGTGGAGACCAGCGACGGCTTCCGGCTCGCCGAGGTGGACCTCCAGCTCCGCGGTCCCGGGGAGTTCTTCGGCACCCGGCAGTCGGGCCTGCCGCGGTTCCGGGTGGCCGACCTGCTTCGGGACGCGGCCGTGCTGGAGGAGGCGCGGGCGGAGGCGCAGGCGATCGTGGCCGCGGACCCGGAGCTGCGCCACCCGGACCACCGGGGCCTGCGGGAGGGGCTGCTGGCGCGGTGGCGGGGCAAGCTGGCGCTGGCCTCCGTCGGCTAGGTGCACGGGCACCGATGAGGATCATCGCGGGGGAGTACAAGGGCCGGCGGCTCGACTCGCCGCGCGGCCGGACGACGCGCCCCACCGCGGACCAGGTGCGCATCGCGCTCATGGACGCGCTGGCGCCCCGCCTGCCGGGCGCGCGGCTGCTGGACCTCTTCGCCGGCGCGGGTGGCGTGGGGCTGGAG
>JBBIOF010000182.1:0-5677 GCA_037443505.1 Candidatus Rokuibacteriota bacterium | reverse complement strand
CGCCGCGGCGATCGCGGCCGCCTGCTCCTGGACGGGGGCCGCGGGCGCCCCGACGGCGACCACGTGGGCGCCCGGGATCACGGCCACCGCGCCACCGCGCGCACCAGCGCCAGCACCGCCAGCGCGTAGAGGCCGGCGATCAGGTCGTCCACCATCACCCCGAATCCGCCGGGAAGCCGCTGGCTGGCGCGGGCCGGGAAGGGCTTCACCACGTCGAAGACACGGAACAGGACGAACGCGAGGGCCAGCGCGGCCGGCGTGAGGGGCGCCGCCAGGACGGACAGCGTCATGCCGGCCACCTCGTCGATGACGATCTGGCCGGGGTCCTTGACCCCGAAGCTCCGCTCGGCGTGGTGGGCCGCCCACGTGCCGGCGATGGTGACGGCGGCCAGGAAGACCGCCAGCCACGCCCGGGAGAACGGGACGAGCCAGAGGATCGCGACCGCCACCAGGCTGCCCACGGTTCCCGGGGCGACGGGCGCGTAGCCCGCGCCGCCGGCGGTGGCGAGGACCACGGCGGCGCGGCCCATCACGGTGGGGCGGCTAGGCCCGCTCGGCGACCAGCTCGTAGCCCTCGACCTCGGTGACGCGGACGCGCGCGAACCGGCCCGGCTCGAAGCGTCCCCGCAGGTAGACGACCCCGTCGATCTCCGGCGCCTGGCCGGCCATGCGGGCTTCCCAGTCGAACGCCGGGTCCTCGCTCGGCCCGTCCACCAGCACCTCCTGCACGGTCCCCACCAGCTTCCTGGCCCGGTCCCACGCGATGCCGTCCTGGAGCTCCTGCACGGCCGCCGCCCGCTCGGCGGCCACCTCGGGCGGGACGGCACCGGGGAAGCCGGCGGAGGGGGTGCCCTCCTCGCGGGAGTAGGTGAACACGCCGAGACGGTCGAAGCGGATCTCGTCCACGAACTCGAGCAGGCGCTGGAAGGCCTCCTCGGTCTCGCCGGGGAAGCCGACCAGGACGGTGGTGCGCACGGCGATCCCCGGCACCGCCTCGCGGAACGCCGCCACGACCTCCCTCATGCGCCGGGCGGTGACGCCGCGCCGCATCGCCCGGAGCAGGCCGTCGTCGGCGTGCTGGACCGGCAGGTCGAGGTAGGGCACCACGCGGGCGCGGGCCCAGCGGGCCGGCAGCCCCTCGTGGACGTGCGCGGGATGGAGGTACATGGGCCGGATCCACGGCACGGGGGTGTCGGAAAGCGCGAGGAGGAGGTCTGCGATGTCGCTGTTGCCCGGCAGGTCGCGGCCGTAGGCCAGCGTGTCCTGGGACACCAGGATGACCTCCTGGATCCCCCGGGCGGCCAGCGCCTCCACCTCCGCCACGACGTCGGCGAGCGGCCGGCTCCGGTGCCGCCCGCGGAACTGCGGGATGGCGCAGAACGTGCAGGCCATGTCGCAGCCCTCGGCGATCTTCACGTAGGCGTACGGCACGCGCGAGGTCAGCAGCCGGGGCGCGGCGGCGTCGTACAGGTAGCCGGGCGGCGCCGCGGTGGCCCAGTCGTGGCGGCCGGCGGCCTGGCGCACCAGGTCGACGATGCGCTCGAGACCCGAGGTGCCCAGGATCCCGTCGACCTCGGGGATCTCGCGCATGACCTCGCGCCCGTAGCGCTGGGTGAGGCAGCCGGTGACGATGAGCGACCGGCCGCGCCCGCCCTCCTTGAGCCGGGCCAGCTCCAGGATGGTGTTCACCGACTCCTGGCGCGCCCGGTCGATGAAGGCGCAGGTGTTCACGATCAGGCAGTCGGCGTCCTCCGGGCGGTCGGCGGCGGGGAACCCCGCGCGGGCCAGCAGCCCGAGCATCAGCTCCGAGTCGACCTGGTTCTTGGGGCAGCCGAGGGTCGTGAGATGGACTTTCATCGCAGCCAGGCCAGTATAGCAGCCGGCCCCGCCGGGCCGGGTCAGACCGTGCGGTAGTTGGCGAACTGCAGCGCGATGCCCAGGTCCTGCTCCCGGAGCATCGCGATCACCTTCTGCAGGTCGTCCCGGCTCTTGCCGCTGACCCGCACCTGGTCCTCCTGGATGGCCACCTGCACCTTGAGCCGGGTGTCCTTGATGAGCCGGACGATCTCCCGGGCCTTGTCGATGGGGATGCCCTGCTGGAGGGTGATGCGCTGGCGCCGGGCGCCGCCGGCCGCCTCCTCCACCTTCCCGTAGGCGAGCGCCTTGAGGGGGACCCCGCGCTTGTGGAGCTTCGACTGGAGGATGTCCACCACCGCCTTGAGCTTCATGTCGTCGGCGGCGGTGACGACCAGGTCGTTCTTCTCCAGCCCGACCTCGTTCCGGGTCCCCTTGAGGTCGTAGCGGGTGGCGATCTCCCGGCGCGCCTGGTCCAGCGCGTTGGCGACCTCCTGCATGTCGATCTTGCACACGATGTCGAAGGAGTTCTCGGCGGCCATGGTCCAGTCCGGGTTCACCTGAGGGGAACGGTGGCCACGCCCGGGGGCGGCACGAACGCGAACAGCCGGTCCGGCAGGCCCCGGTTCACCCGCACCTTCGTGAACCTCATGGTCACGGTGTTCTCGAACTGATCGTAGACGACGGCCTTGCGGACCTCCCACCCCCCCGGCTCCACGGACAGGATGAGCCGCGTGAGGGTGGGCAGGGGCTGACGGGGCGTGAGGTCCAGGACCACGTGGCCGTCGGCATCCACGGGGCGGGCGGGGTTGAGAAAGCGGACGCCGAAGTGCTCCCGCAGGCGCCCGAGGCCGGCGAGGAAGCTGCCGGCGGGCCCCGCCAGGGCCTCCGGCGCCGGCCCCGTGTTCACCTGGTTCAGCGCCGGCGTGTACACCCACAGCGTCTTGCCGTCGGACACGATCTCCTGGCGCGTGGGCTCGGTGTACTCCCACCGGAGCTTGCCGCCCTTCTTGAGATAGACGGTGCCCTGGGCGGGGATGGTGGAGTTCAGGCTCTTGTTGTAGGACGTCTGCGAGAACTCGGCCGTGAGGTCGGCCATGCGCCCGTAGGCCTCCTCCAGGCCGCGGACCACCGTGTCCAGGCCAGGCTCCCCGGCGGCCGCGGCGGGAGCCGCCGCGAGCAGGACCAGCAGGAACGCCGTCGCCACGCGCATGGCTCCACTGTACACCAGCGGACCGCGCGCCGTGGGACGGCGCGTGGCCTCCGCCAACCCGTCCGCCGCGCCGCCGCGAGGGGGCACCCCCCGCGGGCGTCAGGCGTCGCTGGCCAGCTTGCCGTTCACTCCCCAGCTGGACTTCTCGACGTCCTGGAAGACGATGTGGACCTGGTCGGGCGTCGTCTTGCCGATGCGCACCATGGCCTCGGTGATGGCTGCCACCAGCTGGCGCTTCTGCTCCTGGGTGCGGCCGGCGTACCACTGGATGGTGATGTTGGGCATGGTCCCCTCCTGGTGCCCCGATCCTAGCGCAGGCGGTCGCCGGCCCGACAGCCCGCGCGACCCGCGCGTTCGGGTATCCTCCCGTCATGGCGCGGCGGTCGAGTACCGGGGGGAGCGGCGCGTGAAGACCTTCCTGCTGGCCTTCATCCCGCTCCTCGCGGCCGTCGACGTCGTCGGGCTCGTGCCCATCTACCTCGGGCTGGGCATGCCCCTGACGGAGTCCGCGCGCCGCCGCGTGGTGATCGAGGCGACGCTCACGGCGGCCGGGGTCGGGATCGGCTTCGTGCTGGTGGGCGAGGCGGTCCTCGACTTCCTAGGCGTGACGGTGGGGGACTTCCAGATCGCCGGGGGCGCGGTCCTGCTCGTGCTCTCGATCTACGAGCTCCTGCACCCGGGCCTCCCGCTCAGGCAGCCGCGGGCCCGGCCGGGGATCGTGCCCCTCGGGATCCCGATGATCGCGGGGCCGGCGGTCCTCACGACCCTGCTGACGCTGGCCCGGACGCACGGCGCCGCGGTGACCGTGGCCGCCTACGCCCTCAACCTCCTCATCGTGTGGGCGGGGTTGCGATGGGCCGCGTCGATGGGCCGGGTCCTGGGAGACTCCGGCGCAGAGGCCGTGGCCCGCGTGTTCAACCTCTTCCTGGCCGCCATCGCCGTGACCTTCATCCGGACCGGGATCGCCGCCGTGCTGTCGGAGATCCGCGGCAGCTGAGCCGCCCCACGGCCTCGGGCCGTGCTACTTCCCGAGCTTCGCCAGGTACTCGGGGCCGACCAGGATCTCGCGGGGCCTGGCGCCCTGGCCGGGACCGATGATCCGGTCCTGCTCCATCATGTCGATGAACCGGGCGGCCTTGGGGTAGCCGAGCCCCATGCGGCGCTGCAGGAAGGAGATGGACGCCTGCCGCTGGCCGATGACCAGGCGCACGCAGTCCCAGTAGAGGTCGTCGCGCTCGGCGGCGTCGCCGCCCTCGCCGCCGCCCTCCTCGGCCGGCAGCACGACCTCCTCGTACACGGCCGTCCCCTGCGTGCGGAGGAACTCGCACACCGCCTTCACCTCGTCGTCGCTGACCCAGGCGCCGTGCACCCGCATCTGCCGGTTCGCGCCCGGCGGGACGAAGATCATGTCGCCCCGCCCCAGGAGCTGCTCGGCGCCGTTGGCGTCGAGCACGGTCCGCGAGTCCACCTTGGACGCCATCTGGAAGGCGATGCGGGTGGGGAAGTTGGCCTTGATGAGCCCCGTGACCACGTCCACCGAGGGGCGCTGGGTGGCGACGATCAGGTGGATGCCCACCGCCCGCGCGATCTGGGCCAGCCGCACCAGCGCGCCCTGGACCTCGCCGGCGGACACCATCATCAGGTCGGCCAGCTCGTCGATGACCACCACCCAGTAGGGCAGCCGCTCGGCGGGGTCCACGGCCCTGTTGTAGCCCTCGATGTGGCGCACCTGCTTGTTCTGGAGGAGCTTGTAGCGCTCGTCCATCTTGCCCACGATCCAGCGCAGGCGGGCCGCCGCCTCCTTGGCGTCGGTGACCACGGGCGCCAGCAGGTGCGGGATGCCCTCGTAGACGCTCAGCTCGAGGCGCTTGGGGTCGATCATCAGGAAGCGCACCTCGGCGGGCGTCATCTTGTAGAGGATGGACAGGATCATGGCGTTGAGGCCCACCGACTTGCCGGTGCCGGTGGCGCCCGCCACCAGGAGGTGGGGCATGGCCGCGAGGTCCGACACCACGGCGCCGCCGGTCACGTCCTTGCCCAGGGCGAGCGGCAGGCGCTTGCGGGACTCGGCGAAGTCGGGCGAGGCGAAGATCTCCCGCAGGTAGACCAGGGCCGGCTCTGCGTTGGGCACCTCCACGGCCACGGTCCCGCGCCCGGGGATGGGCCCCACGATCCGCACCGAGGCCGCCTTGAGGGCCAGCGCCAGGTCGTCGGCGAGGTTGACGACCCGGCTGATCTTCACGCCGGGCGCCGGCTCGAACTCGTACGAGGTGATGACGGGGCCCGGGCTCACCTGCACGATGCGGCCCTCCACCTCGAAGTCCTGGAGCTTGCGTCGGAGCGTCTCCGCGTTGTCCTGCAGCGCCTCGCGGGAGAGCTTCTGCTCGGCACCGTCGGGCGCCTGGAGCAGGCCGATGGGCGGGAGCTGGAACGACTCGGCGCCGCCCCGCCCGAAGTCGAAGGTTTCCTGCCAGGCGAGGCCCGTGCCCGCGCGCTTGCGCGGCTCCACCACCACCGGGGGCGGGGGCGCCTCCACCGCCGGCTCGTCGGACGCGGCCGCGAGCGCCGGCGCCTCCTCCACCACCACCTCGGGCTCGGGGGCGGGCCGGG
>JBBIOF010000181.1:0-5684 GCA_037443505.1 Candidatus Rokuibacteriota bacterium | reverse complement strand
GCCGGCAGGCCACAGCCCTGCTGGAACCCGGTCCTCCACCAGCGCCGCGACGGCGTCCTGGCGCTCGCGAATGGCCTCCGGGTCGAGGAGCGGGCGGAGGAGCCACTGGCGGAGGAGCCGGCCGCCCATGGGCGTGACCGTCTCGTCCACGACGCCGAGGAGCGAGGTGCGGCCGTCGCCGTCGCGCGACTCGACCAGCTCCAGCGTCTCGACGGCGGTGGCGTCCAGGACCTGGCCGACGCGGCCGCGTGAGGTGGCCGAGCCGCTCGCCCTGGGTCGCCCGCACGTAGGCCAGGGCGCCCGCGGCCGCCTGGAGGCCCACCGTCATGTCGCCCAGGCCGAACACCTCCAGCGTGGGGACGCCGAAGTGGGTGCACAGGTCGGCGGCGGCGCGCCGCGGGGCGAAGGCCGCCGGGTCCCAGAACGTGAGCGTGGCGCCCGACGCCTGCAGGCGCGCCAGCAGGCCGGCGGCCTCGCGCAGGGTGTCGGGGGCCACGATCTCGGCCGGCCGGCGGAGCAGCGCGGCCTCCAGCACGGCGCGCTCCCCGCCCACGTCCTCCCCCACCCAGAAGTCGGCGGTGGAGACGTCCAGGAGTGCCACGCCCGTGCCCTCGCGGCCGGGGGCCACGGCCATCAGGAAGTTGTTGGCGGCGCCCGCCAGGTACGCGGTGTCGGTGATGGTGCCGGGCGTGATCAGGCGGACCACGTCGCGGCGCAGGAGCTTGCGGCCCTGGCCGGGCGCCTCCATCTGCTCGCACAGCGCGATCTTCCGGCCCGCGCGGACCAGCCGGGCGACGTAGCCCTCCGCCGCGTGGTGCGGGATGCCCGCCATCGGCGCGTCCTGGCGGGAGGTGAGGGTGATGCCGAGGATGCGCGCGCCGTCGTGGGCGTCCTCGAAGAACAGCTCGTAGAAGTCGCCCAGGCGGAACAGGAGCAAGTAGTCGGGGAAGCGCCGCTTGAGCTCCCGGTACTGACGCATCATGGGCGTCAGCCCGGCGGCGCCCTCACCCATCGAGCCGCGTCCGGAGCCGGCGGTAGGTGACCTCGAGGGCCTCGGGCAGCACGCGCACCTCGCCCACGGTGGCCATGAAGTTGGTGTCGCCGTTCCAGCGGGGCACCACGTGCACGTGGAGGTGGTCCTCCACGCCGGCGCCCGCCACCCGCCCCTGGTTGATCCCGATGTTGAAGCCGTGGGCCTGGTACTCGGCCGTCAGCAGCCGGGTCGCCTCTCCTGCGAGCTGCATCAGCTCGGCCAGCTCCGCCGCCTCGGCGTCCGCCACCGTGGCCACGTGCCGGTTCAGCACGGCCATCAGGTGGCCCGGCGAGTACGGGTAGGCGTTCAGGATGAGGTAGGCGTGCAGGCCGCGCTTGACGACCAGGTGGCGCGGGTCGTCACGCGCCGCGAGGGCGGTGCAGAAGATGCAACCGGGCGGCGGGCTCGCCCAGCCCCCCACGTAGGCCATCCGCCACGGGGCCCAGAGGTGCTTCACGCGGCGGGGGGCCGCCTCACGTGTTCACGAGCTCGCGCAGGCGCTTGCCGACCTTGAAGAAGGGAACGCGCTTCTGGGGGACGTCGACGGCGGTCCCGGTCTTGGGGTTGCGCCCCTTGCGGGAGTTGCGGTGGCGGATGCGGAAGCTGCCGAAGCCGCGAAGCTCGACCTTGTCGCCCTTGGCCAGGGCGTCCGTGATGTTGTCGAAGATCGTGTTGACGATCGTCTCCGTTTCCTTCTTGGTCAGGTTCGCGACCTTCGAGACCTCGTCGATCAGCTCCGCTTTCGTCATCCCCACACTCCGTCGGGTATCGGGCCCAGAGCCGGAACCCGCTGGCACCCTAGCATGCCGGCGACGAGAATGTCAACTCCTACAAGGAGTTAGCCATCATGGCGCGCCGGGGCGGCGTCAGTCCATGAGGTAGAGCGGCGTCTTGAAGGTCGGCAGGGCCGGTCCCAGGGCGCGGCCGGCGCCGACGCCGAGCTGATTGCGCAGGAGGTCCAGGATGGAGAAGCGGCGCCGCGGCTCGATGACGCGTGGGGGCGTGGGGAGCCCCGCCAGGCGGGCCGCGCGCTCGACGGCGTCTTCCAGCCCGCCGAGCTCGTCCACCATGCCGAGCCCGCGGGCCTGGCGTCCGGAGAAGATGCGGCCGTCGGCGATCTGGACCACGTCGGACCGGTCCAGCTTGCGGCCCTCGGCCACGGCGGCGATGAACTGGGCGTGGACGTCGTCCAGCAGGGTCTGGAGCACGCGCCGCTCCTCGGGCGTCATGGGGCGCGAGATGTTGCCCAGGTCCTTGAACTGGCCGGACTTCACCACCACGTAGTCCACGCCCACCTTCTTCATGAGCTGCTCGAGGTTGGCCATCTGCATGATGACCCCGATGGAGCCGGTGAGCGTGCCGGGATTGGCGAAGATCTGGTCGGCTGCCACCGCCACGTAGTAGCCGCCGGAAGCGGCCACGGCGCCGAGGGAGGCCACCACGGGCTTGCCCGCCCGGCGCAGGCGCACGATGGCCTGGTGCACCTCCTGGGTGGGGCCCACCACCCCGCCCGGGCTGTTGATGCGGATGACGACCGCCCGGACCAGGGGGTTGTCGCGGTGCTGCTTGAGCTCCTCCAGCAGGTCGCTCACGTCGACGATGAGCCCCTCCAGCTCGACGATGGCGACCCGGGGCCCAAGGTAGAAGCCCCCGCCGGGCTCCGGCCCGCGGAGCGAGGTGGCCACGAACAGGAGGAAGAGCCCCACCACCCCGAGGTACACGGCCACCGTGACGGCGACGACGGTGAGCCGCCGGGCCATCGCCCGCTCACTCCTCGTCGTCGTCGTCGTAGTCGTCCCGGTGCTTGCGCTTGCCGCGCCGGCCGTGCCGGCCCTCGTCCTCCCGGGCGAAGTCCACGAAGTGCGCCAGCTCCTTCAGGCTGAGCCCGATCCGCCGCTCGTTGGGATCCACGCGGATGACCAGCAGCGTGAGCTCGTCACCCACGTTCACCACCTCCTCGGGGCGGCTGATGGGCCGGCTGGACATCTGCGAGATGTGCAGGAGGCCGTCCACCCCGGGCTCCAGCTCCACGAAGGCGCCGAAGTCGGTGAGGCGCACCACCTTGCCGGTGACGCGGGAGCCCATGGGGTAGCGCTGGGCCACGGTCGCCCACGGGTCGGGCTGGAGCTGCTTGAGCCCCAGCGAGATGCGCTTCTGCTCCTTGTCGATGTTGAGGATCTGGGTCTCGATCTCCTGCCCCTTCTTGAGCATCTCCGACGGGTGGCCGACGTTGCGCGTCCACGACATGTCGGAGATGTGCAGGAGGCCGTCCACCCCGGGCTCCAGCTCCACGAAGGCGCCGTAGTTGGTGAGGCTCACGACGCGGCCGCGCACCTTCGTGCCGGCGGCGTACTTCTGCTCCACGGCCTCCCAGGGGTCGGACGACTTCTGCTTGTAGCCCAGCGAGACCCGGCCGGTCTCCCGGTCGAAGTGCAGGACCACCACCTCGACCTGGTCGCCCACCTGGAAGATCTCCGAGGGGTGGCCGACGCGGCCCCAGCTCATGTCGGTGACGTGCAGGAGGCCGTCGATGCCCCCCAGGTCGATGAAGGCGCCGTAGTCCGTGATGTTCTTCACGGTGCCCGTGAGGACCATGCCCTCGTGGAGGACCTCCAGCGTGTGCTTCTTCTTCTCCTCCCGCTCCTCCTCCAGCACGGCGCGGCGGGAGAGGACGACGTTGCCGCGGCGCCGGTTGAGCTTGATGACCTTGGCCCGGATGTGCTGTCCCACCATGGTGGCCAGGTTCTTGACGGGCCGGAGGTCCACCTGGGAGCCGGGCAGGAAGGCCTTGACGCCCACGTCCACGGACAGCCCGCCCTTGACGACCTCGGCCACGCGGCCCTCGATGGGGGTACCCCTGTCGTAGGCCGCGCTGATGGCGTCCCAGACCTTGATCTTGTCCGCCTTCTCCTTGGAGAGGACGATGAGGCCCTCGGAGTCCTCCTTGGCCTCGAGGTAGACGTCGATCTCGTCGCCGACCTTGGGGAGGGTGCCGGTGCGCTGGAACTCCTCGATGGGGATGGCCCCCTCGCTCTTGTAGCCGACGTCGACCAGGACCTCGCTGGCGCCGACGTGGACGACGCGGCCGCGGACGACCTCGCCCTCCTCGAACTCGGCCACGACGCCGGTGCGGAACAGGTCCTCCATCCGCTCCTCGGCCGGTGCCTCGCCCTCCTTTCGCCGGTTCCCGAGGGTGTTGCGCGGTTCGTGCTTCTCCATGCTGCCCGTTCCTCCCCTAAGTGGATTTGGTCGGGGTCGAGGCTCCTCCCGCACCCGCCCCGCCGACTGCTCGGCTTCCTTCACGCGGCGACACCGCACACGGCTCGGTGGAGCCCGCGGCGTCCTTGAGGCGCGCGATCGCCGCCATCATGGCCCGGCTGGCGGCGTCGTAACACTCTTTCCTCGGCACGCCGGGGCGCTCCTCGAAGCGCATCGGCGGCCCGAAGACGATGACCACCCGGGCCGGCCGGAAGAGCTTGCGGCCCCGCGGCCAGGCCCGGCCCGATCCCCGGATGTAGAGCGGCACCACCGGGGCCCCCGACAGCACCGCCAGCATGCCCGCGCCGGGCCTGGCCGGCCGCAGCGCGCCCTCCTCGTGGGCGCGGGTGCCCTCGGGGAACACGAGCAGCGCCGCGCCGCCCTCGAGCGCGCGGAGCGCCGTCCGGAGGGCGGCGGCGTCGGCGCCCTCCCGCCTCACGGGCCGGGCGTTGAGGGCCCGGATGAAGCGGCCGAACAGCGGGACCTCGAACAGCTCGGCCTTGGCCAGGAAGGAGACCTGGCGCGGCGTCACCCCGCCCACCAGCGGCGGGTCGAGCACGCTCGAGTGGTTGGCCACCAGCAGGACGGGCCCGGTGCGCGGCACGTGCTCCGTCCCCCGCCCCTCCAGCCGGAAGAAGAGCTTCATCAGGAGCACCGCGAACGGCTTCAGGACCGCGTACAGCATCGCTCCTCGATGACCCGCAGCATCAGCTCGACCACGTCCTCCACCGACCGGCCCGTGGTCTCGACCAGCACGGCGTCGGGCGCCTTGCGGAGCGGCGCCAGGGCCCGGGTGCTGTCCTGGGCATCGCGCAGGCGGATCTCCTCCTGCACGGTCTCGAGGTCCACGTCCACGCCCCGCGCCAGCAGCTCCGCGCGGCGCCGCCGCGCCCGCTCGGGTACGGAGGCGTCCAGGTAGAACTTCACGTCGGCGTCCGGGCACACCACGGTCCCCGTGTCCCGGCCCTCCAGCACCACGCCGCCGGCCGCGGCCATCTGGCGCTGGAGCGGCGTGACCCTGTCCCGGACGGGCCTCAGCATGCTCAGGCGCGAGGTCAGGTCGCTGATCTCCCGGGTCCCGATCTCGCCGGAGACGTCCCGCCCGTCCAGGCGCACCCGGCCGTTGGCCAGCTCCACCCGCACGGACTCCAGGTGCCGCCTGAGCTCCGGCGTGTCCTCGGGGGCCAGGCCGGCCCGCGCCACGCTGAGGGCCAGCGCCCGGTACATGGCCCCGGTGTCGACGAGCCGGTAGCCCAGGCGCGCGGCGAGCAGCCGGGCGACCGTGCTCTTGCCGGCGCCCGCCGGCCCGTCGATGGTGATCACCGGGCCGCGCCCGGCCGCCGTCCTCACGGCTCCACCGTCACTGCCGGCCCGCCGGCCAGCGCGTTCAGGG
>JBBIOF010000180.1:0-5688 GCA_037443505.1 Candidatus Rokuibacteriota bacterium | reverse complement strand
CGGGATGCGCGGCGGTCGCCCCGGCCGGCTCGCTGGCGGACGGCCGCGAGGGCCGGATCCCCTTCCGGACCCTGACCCTGTCCGCCACGGACTTCGCCCGCGGGGTGCGGGAGGGCCTCCCGGTGGTGATCCGGGGCGATCTCGCCCTGCCGCGCGGGGGCGGGCGCGTGCCCGCCGTCATCATCGCGCACGGATCGTCCGGGATCACGGGCGCGGAGACCGGCTGGGCGAAGGAGCTCCTCGGGATCCACGGGATCCTGACCGGGTCCCGGGCGCGCTAGCGCCCGGCGGCGGCCGCGGCTTTCCGGTATCCTGTCCGCGCCATGGACCGGCTCGAGATCCGCTCCCTGAAGGCCCGCCTGATGCCGCCGCTCATGCTGGCGGTCGGCATCGTGGCGGTCGGCACCCTGGGCTACTACTGGATGTGGCGCCCCCTGGGCGGCACCTGGCTCGACGCCCTGTTCATGACGGTCATCACCATCACCACCGTCGGGTTCGCGGAGGTCAAGCCGCTGGACGACGTGGGGCGCGTCTTCACCACGTTCGTCGCCGTCACCGGCATCGGCAGCCTCTTCTACACCCTGGGCGTGGTGATGGAGTACCTGGTCGCCGTGCGGCTGACGGATCCCCGGGGGAGGCGGAAGATGCAACGCCAGATCGACACGCTGCAGCGCCACGTCATCGTGGCCGGGCTGGGGCGGGTGGGGCGGCAGGCCGCCCAGGAGCTCCAGGAGGCGGGCACCCCGTTCGTCGTGGTGGACCCCGGCGTCGCCGCGGCGCGGGTGGCCGAGGAGCGCGGCTACCTGCTGGTGCCGGGCGACGCCACCGAGGACGACGTGCTGGAGCGCGCCGGGGTGCGCCGGGCCCGTGGCCTCATCGTCACCACGTCGAACGACGCGACCAACATGTACATCGTGCTGTCGGCGCGGGTGCTCAACCCGTCCCTGACCATCGTCTCCCGCGCCATCGACGAGGCCAGCGTCACCAAGCTCATCCGGGCCGGCGCCAACCGCGCCATCAGCCCCTACGCCATCGGCGGCCATCGCCTCGCCCACCTGATCCTGAGCCCGGCGGTGGTGGACTTCTTCGAGACCGCGCTCAGGCGGGGCACCGAGACCCTGAACATCGAGGACCTGGCGCTCCAGGCGGGCGGCCCCGCCGTGGGCCGGACCCTCGACGAGCTGGACGTGCGGCGCGCCACCGGCGCCGCCGTCCTCGCCATCCTGCGCGACGGCAGCCCGGTGGTGAACCCGCCGGGCGACTTCCGGCTCGCGGCCGGCGACCACCTGCTGGCGCTGGGCACGTCCGACCAGCTCCAGCACCTGGAGAAGCTCCTGGCGGCCGGGCTGGCCTGACGGGCCGTGATACCGTGAGAGCGAGGAGCCCCCGACCATGAGGACCGCCGCCTACCTGATCCCCGGCCGCGACCTGGCCGCCGCCGTCCAGCTGGCCCGCCGGGCCGAGACGCTCGGCTACGAGAGCCTCTGGGTGACTCACGGCCTCGGGCGGGACTCGTTCGTGGTGCTGGCCGCCTACGGGGCGGCCACGAGCCGTGTGGGCCTGGCCAGCGGCGTGGTGCCCATCTACCCGCGCCACCCCGTGGCCATGGCCCAGGCGGCGCTCACGCTGTCGGAGGCGACCGGCGGCCGCTTCCGCCTCGGGATCGGAGTGAGCCACCGGCCCTCGATGGAGACCATGCTGGGCCTCGAGCTCCGGTCGCCCCTCGCCGTGATGCGCGAGTACGTGGCCGTGCTGCGCGGCGCATTCGGCGAGGGGGCCCGGTTCGAGGGCCGCCACTACCGGGTGAGCTGGAGCTTCGGCGTCCCCGCGCGGCCGCCGGCGCCGCCGATCTACCTGGCGGCCCTGTCCGTGAAGATGCTGGAGCTGGCCGGCGAGGTGGCCGACGGCGTGGTGCTGTGGCTGACGCCGCCGGCGTACGTGCGGACCGTGGCGCTGCCGGCGCTCGAGCGGGGCCGCCGCCGCGCCGGCAGGCCGCTGGACGGCTTCGAGGTCGTCGCCGCGGTCCCGCTGGCCGTGACCGACGACCGGGCGGCGGCCCTCAAGGCGTTCGCGGAGGAGCTGACCCGCTACCTGCAGCTCCCCTTCTACCGGACGATGCTGGAGGCGGCCGGCCTCGGCGAGGGGCTCCGCGAGTTCGACCGCAGCGGGCAGACCCCGCTGACGCTGGCCGAGGCCCTGGGCGCGATCGGCGACGCCGAGGCTGGCCGCGCCTACGTGCGCGCCTACCGCGAGGCGGGGGTGACCCTGCCCGCGGTGCGCCCCGTCACGTTCCCCGACGCGCCCTGGTACCGGCGCACGCTGGAGGAAGCAGCGCAGTGGTAGGCGGCGGGCGCGCGGCCCGGGCGCTCGCCCTCCTCCTGCTCGGGCTCGGGCTGGCGGCCTGCGGCGGGCTCCGCCCCGAGCGGCGCGCGCTCCCGGCGGACCGCGCGGCGCCGGTCCTCTACGTCGCCCTGGGCGACAGCACGGTCGAGGGCGTCGGCGCGAGCAGCCCCGGGGCGAGCTACGTGGCCCGTTTGCACCGGAGGCTCCGGGCCGTGTATCCCGGCGCCCGCGTCGTCAACCTGGGGGTGGCCGGCGCGCGGTCCGCGGACGTCCTGAACGGACAGCTGCGGCGGGCCCTCGAGCTGCGGCCCGACCTCGTCACCATCTCGGTCGGCCCCAACGACGTCACGGGCCGCGTCACGGCGGCCGACTTCGAGGCCAACGTGGGGCGGATCCTCGCCGCCCTCACGCGCGAGACCCGCGCGGTGGTCGTCGTGACCCTGCTGCCGGACCTGGCGGTGACGCCGCGCTTCGCCGCGAGCCCCGCCCGGGAGGCGGTGGGCCGCCTGACCGCGGAGTTCAACGCGATCCTCCGGCGCGTGGGGCGCGCGCACGGCGCGGCGCTGGTGGATCTCTACGAGGCGAGCCGGCGGGAAGTCCCCCGACACCCCGAGCTGGTGGCCGGCGACGGCTACCACCCCTCGGACGCCGGGTACGCGCGGTGGGCCGAGCTGATGTGGCAGGGCATGCAGCCCCACATCGCCGCCTGCGCCGCCGGGGAGGAGGCCGCGTGGAGGCCCTGCTGACCACCGACGGCCTGGTGGCCCTCGTGACGCTCACGGCGATGGAGATCGTCCTGGGGATCGACAACCTGGTCTTCATCGCCATCCTGAGCGCCCGGCTGCCGCCCGACCGGCAGCCGCTGGCGCGCCGCGTGGGGCTCGGCCTGGCGCTCGGCACCCGCGTCGCGCTCCTGCTGGCCCTCACGTGGGTGATGGGGCTCACCGAGCCGCTCTTGCACGTGCTGGGCCGGGGCGTCTCCGGCCGCGACCTGATCCTGCTCGGCGGGGGCCTCTTCCTCATGTTCAAGGCGACCCGGGAGATCTACGACAAGGTCGAGGGTGCGGGCGGCGGGCCGGCTGCCGCCCGGGCCCGGGGTGGCTTCACCGCGGTCGTCGTCCAGATCATGCTCCTCGACATCGTCTTCTCCCTGGACTCGGTGATCACGGCGGTGGGAATGGCGGACGACATCGTCATCATGGTCATCGCCGTGATGGCCGCGGTGGGCGTCATGCTGCTGTCCATGGACGCGGTGAGCGGCTTCGTCGAGCGCCACCCCAGCATCAAGCTCCTGGCGCTCGCCTTCCTGCTGCTGATCGGGATCATGCTGGTGGCCGAGGGCACCGGCCGCCACGTGGAGAAGGGCTACATCTACTTCGCCATGACCTTCTCGCTCCTGGTGGAGCTGCTCAACATGCGCTACCGCGCGCGCCGGGCCGCCCTCGGCGGCCGGCACGGGGAGCCCGCGCGTGGGAGTTGACCTCCGCCTCGCGCCCATGGCCGGGGTCACCAACGCCCCCTTCCGGCTGGTGGCGCGCGAGTGCGGCGCCGGCCTGCTCACCAGCGAGGAGCTGGATGCCCGCGCCCTGGTGGCCGGCAGCGAGCGGACCCGGGCCATGGCCGGCTACCTGCCCGACGAGCGCCCCATCGCCTTCCAGCTCCTGGGCGGCGACCCGGACGTCCTGGCGGACGCCGCGCGCACGCTCGAGGGCGCCGGGGCCGACGGGATCGACCTGAACATGGGCTGCCCCGTGCCCAAGGTCGTCGCCCGGGGGCACGGGGCGGCCCTGATGCGCGAGCCGGCCCGGGCGGGCAGGATCTTCCGCGCCATCCGCCGGGCGGTCCGCGTGCCGTTCACCATCAAGATCCGGAGCGGGTGGGACGAGCGGACCGTGAACGCCGCGGAGATCGCGCGGGTGGCGGAGGCGGAGGGCGTGGACGGGATCACGGTGCACCCGCGGACCCGCGCCCAGCGCTACACGGGCCGCGCGCCGTGGGACGTGATCGCCGAGGTCGTCGCCGCCGTCCGGATCCCCGTCACGGGCAACGGCGACGTCCGGAGCCACGAGGACGCGCGGGCGATGCAGGCCGCGACCGGCTGCGCCGCCGTCATGATCGGCCGCGCCGCGCTGGGCGCGCCCTGGGTGTTCTCTCCCCGGCCCCTGGGCCCCGACGAGCGTGCGGCGGTGGTCCGCCGCCACGTCGAGCTGATCCTCGCCTGCCTGCCCGGGCCCGTGGCGCTGCTCCAGCTCAGGAAGCACCTGGCCTGGTACTCGGCCGGCCTGCCGTTCGGCGCCCGGCTGCGCCCGAAGCTGTTCCAGGCGCCGGACGCGGCCGCCGCGCTCGACCGCTTCTGGAGCGCCTGGGCCCGGGGTGCGTGAGCGAGCCGCGGGACCGGGGGCCGCGCCTCGGCCGCTGACGGCCTCGTGCCGTGCCCGGCGGGCCCGCGGACGGGTCCCGACCCGCGCCGTCAGTCCGACCGGCCCCGCGCCGCGATGGGCCACACCGCCTCGACCCGCTCTCCCCGGAGCGCGTAGACCCGGTCGTAGAGGTTGAAGGTCGGATCGCAGTGGGGCGGGAAGAACTCGATGCGCTCGCCCAGGCGCACCGGCCGGTCGGGGTCGCGCAGGGTCAGCCGCCCGTGCTCGTCCCCGGCGAAGGCGTACTCGATGCCCGGGCGCTCCACCGGCTCGGGCGGGAAGGGCCGGTCCGTGGCGAACGCCTTGAGGCCGGCGTCCACGATGGCGCGGTCGCGGGCGGGCACGCTCACGACGGTGGCCACCACGGTGAGGGCCATCTCGAAGTCGGTGAGCGCGGGGCCCGACCGCCCCCCGATGCGCCGGTAGTCGAGGTCCATCACGCAGTACGAGCCCGCCTGGAGCTCGGTCAGCCCGTCCAGACCCACGTCGATGTCCCAGGTGCCGGTCGAGCCGCCGGCCACCACCTCCACGCCGAGGCCCGCGGCCTCCAGCAGGCGGCGGGTCTCCATGAGGGGCGCCATGGCCTCCAGCGAGGCCTTCCGGCGCGCCTCCCAGCCCACGACGTGCGCGCACTGCCCGGCGTAGCCCTGCAGCCCCCGGAGCCTGAGCGCCGGGTGCCCGGCGACCTCGTGCGCCAGCTCCAGGGCCGCCTCGCCGGGCGGCACACCCGTGCGGCGGCCGCCCACGTCCACGTCCACCAGGACGTTCACCACCCGGCCGGCGGCGGCCGCGGCGGCCGCGAGGTCGGCCGCGTTCAGGGGGTTGTCCACGACCACCATGGTGTCCGGCGCCTGGCCCAGCAGGTTCACGAGGCGCCGGACGGCCGGCGGCGCCACGACCTCGGTCGTGATCAGGAGCCCGCGGA
>JBBIOF010000179.1:0-5695 GCA_037443505.1 Candidatus Rokuibacteriota bacterium | reverse complement strand
GGGCGGGCCGGCGGCCGTCACCCCCGCCGTGCGCGGCCGGGACGCTCAGCGCTGGTTCCAGGGCGGCGTCGGGAAGCGCGGCTTCGCGTTGGCCACCTCGTCGGGCCAGACGATCATCTTCCGGCCTTCCTGCCACTGGAGCAGGACCATCTTGTGGGCGACCTGGAACCCGGTCTCGTCCACCTTGTAGTCGCCGAAGGGGGTCTTCATCTCCAGCCTGAGCAGCTGCTCCCGCACCCTGTCGGAGTCCAGGCTCCCCGCCCGCTTCACGCCCTCGGCGTAGATGAGGCAGCCCGCGTAGCCGGCCGCCGAGTGGTAGACGGGCTCGCGCCCGAACTCCGCCTTGTAGGCCGCGTTGAACTCCTTGATCCCCGGGTAGGGCAGCACGTCGTCCCACTGGGTCGCGCTGTAAACGAACTCGGCGTTCTTCTTCAGGAGGTCGTAGAACTCCGGCAGGTCCCCGCCCACCGTGACGCCGAACATCCTGGGGTTCACGTTCAGCTCGCGCATCTGGCGGGTGATCGCCACCGCGTCGTCGAAGTACGTGGAGGCCGCGATGACGTCCGGGTTGAGGGCCCGGATCTTGGTGAGCATGGCCGAGAAGTCCTGGTTGCCCTTGGGGTACGCCTCGTGGTGGACCACCTGGATGCCGCGCTTCCTGGCCATGTCGATGACGCCCAGCGCGGAGGACTTGGTGAACAGCGTGTCCTCGTTCACCACGGCCACGGTCTTGAGCCCTCGCCTGGCCGCGATGTCGATGAGCCCCTCCAGGTACACCTCGGCCGGCGAGATCACCATGAAGATGTACTTGCGACCCTTCTTGAAGATCGACGTGGTGGCCGCCAGCGGCGAGACCATCACCTTCCGGTACTTCTCGGTGACGTTGGCCACCGCCTCGGTGATGGGCGACGAGTACGGCCCCATCACCGCGTCCACCCTGTCCTCGGTGATGAGCTTCTCGTACAGCCGCACGCCGGTGGCCGGCGTGGACTGGTCGTCGTACACGACGAACTCCACCTTGCGCCCCAGCAGTCCCCCCTTCGCGTTCAGCTCCTTCTGGCAGAGCTGGTAGCCCTCGTGCTGGTACTTCCCCAGCTTCGCGTAGGTGCCGGTCAGCGACAGGGAGGCCCCGATGCGGATCGGAGTCTGGGCATCGACAGGAAGGGCTGTTCCCGGAACGATCGCCGCCACGAAGACCGCGAGGAGCTTCGCTCTCATGGGAATTCCTCCTGCAGGCGGTGAGTGGCCATGACAAATAGCATCGGCCCCCCGGGGTGTCAAGGCGCCGCGGCCCGCGGAACCGCCGGCGCCGCACCCGGGATCGCCGCGCCGTGGCGATCATGCGCTAGACTGCCCCCGATGTCCTCCCCTGCCCTGACCGGCCTGCGCGTGCTCGACCTCTCCAGCCAGCTCTCCGGCCCCTACTGCGCCATGATCCTGGGCGACCTGGGCGCCGACGTCGTGAAGGTGGAGCGCCCCGGCACGGGCGACGACGCGCGCGCCATGGCCCCCCACGTGGCCGGCGAGTCCGCTCCCTTCATGATGTTCAACCGCAACAAGCGCAGCATCACCCTCGACCTCAAGGCCCCCGAGGGCCGGGCCATCGCGCGGCGCCTGGCGGCGGGGGCGGACGTCCTGCTGGAGAACTGGCGCCCGGGCACCGCGGCGCGGCTGGGCCTCGGCTGGGAGGAGCTGTCGGCGCTGAACCCCCGCCTGGTCTACTGCTCGATCTCGGGCTTCGGGCAGACCGGCCCCTACGCGCCGCGGGGCGGCTTCGACCGCATCGCGCAGGGCATGTCCGGTCTCATGTCTGTCAACGGCGAGGAGGACGGCACGCCGCTGCCCGTGCCCCTGCCCGTGGCCGACATCGGCGCGGGCATGTTCGCGGCCATCGGCATCCTGGCCGCGCTCCAGGCCCGCGAGCGCACCGGCCGGGGCCAAGCTGTGGACACCTCCCTCCTGGAGACGCCCATCGCCTGGGCCGTCTACGAGGCCGCCCAGTACCTGGTCACGGGGGTGGTCCCGTCCCGGCTGGGCCAGGGCCACCGGACGAACGCCCCCTACCAGGCCTTCCGCACCGCGGACGGGTGGATCAACCTCGGGGGAGGCTCTCCCACCTTCTGGCCGGCCATCTGCCGGGTGCTGGGAGTGGAGGAGCTGCTGGAGGACGCGCGCTTCACGACCCCCGCGCTCAGGGTCCGCCACCGCCAGGCGCTGGCGGCCCTGCTGGAGGCCCGGTTCCGCACGGAGACGACGGCGGTGTGGCTCGAGCGCCTGGAGGCGGCCGGCGTGCCCGCGGGGCCCATCCTCACCTACGACCGGGTCTTCGACGACCCTCACGTGCGGCACCGCCGGATGGTGGTGGAGGTGGACCACCCGCGGGCCGGCCGCACGCGGATCCTCGGCATTCCCGTCAAGCTGTCGGCCACGCCCGGTGCCATCCGCCGCCCGGCTCCCGTGCTCGGGGAGCACACCGACGAGATCCTCCGGGAGCTCGGGTACGACGCCGCTGCCGTCGCCGACCTGCGCGCCCGGAAGGTCGTCTGATCCGTCAGCTACTCGCGGAACTCCTCGTCGAGGATCTCGCGGATGAAGCGGTCGATGGAGACCGGGTAGAAGCGCACGTCCGGCGAGACGATGACCCCGGTGTTGATCACCTCGCGCTGGGTCAGCTCCTCCAGGATCCGCTCGAGCTGCCCCTCGGGGTCCCGGTCGTGGCGCCGGATCTTCAGCTCCTCGCTCTCCAGGCTCACCCGCGAGGCGTAGCGGAAGCTGAAGACGCGGGCCACGAGGGTCTGGTGCATCAGGTCCCGCTCGCCGAAGAGCTCCCCGTACGTGGGGCCGTCGCGCCCGGGCGTGATGACCAGCCGCGGGGACACGCGGATGCGGCCGCGCACCTCGACCGACCGGCCGGGGTGCTCGTGCTCGGGCCCCACCAGGATGTACGGCAGCACGTGATAGCCCGCGATGATGCCCGCGAGCGGGCGGCGGATGACCCGGGTCTCGTCGAAGACGTGCCGGAGCCGCTCGGGATCGTCCCACTGCTCGGTCATGCCGCCCCAGTGTACGGCATCCCGCCGGGACGCGTTGACCCGGAGGGGGCGGCCGGGCGATGCTGGCGGCGTGGACGAGCGGGTCATCCGGCATCCCGACGGCCGGACGGAGTGGGTGCACGTCTGCGAGCGCTGCGGCCAGCGGATGGACGAGCGCCGGTGCAAGATCGTCTGCCCGAACTGCGGCCTGACGAGGGACTGTAGCGATCCCTGATCCGGCGGGCCGGGCGCCCGGCCCGCCCCGGCCGCCCCGAGGCCGGGGGCGGACCCACCGCCCCCCCCCGGGCCCGCGGGAGGCGGGCCTGGCCCCCCCCCGCTGCCGGGGGCGGGGGCCCCCCGCCCGCCCCGGCCGCCCCGAGGCCGCGGGTCGGCGGCACGGGCGATGCAACCCTCCCTGCCCATGAGCCTGGCCGGCGGCCGCCAGGGCTGTGCCTTCTACGTGGCGGCGCTCGAGGCCATGAGTGCCGCCCGCGTCCCCTTCCTGGTGGGCGGTGCCTACGCCATGGAGCGCTACACGGGGCTCGCCCGCGACACGAAGGACCTCGACGTCTTCGTGCGGGCGGGCGACTGCGAGCGGGCGCTCGCGGCGCTCGCCCGCGTGGGGCACGAGACGGAGGTCGCCTTCCCCCACTGGCTCGGCAAAGCCCGCTGCGGCGACGAGATGGTGGACGTCATCTTCGGCTCCGGCAACGGCCTCGCGCCCGTGGACAACGCGTGGTTCGAGCACGCCGTGGAGGACACCGTGCTCGGCCTCCCGGTCCACCTCTGCCCCCCGGAGGAGACCCTCTGGTCGAAGGCCTTCGTCATGGAGCGCGAGCGCTACGACGGCGCCGACGTCCTCCACCTCCTGCGGGCCTGCGCCGACACGCTGGACTGGCCGCGGCTCCTGCGCCGGTTCGGCCCCCACTGGCACGTGCTGCTGAGCCACCTGGTCCTCTTCGCCTTCGTCTACCCGGGGGAGCGGGACCGGATCCCCGCCTGGGTGTCGCGCGAGCTGCTGGGCCGCCTGCAGAACGAGCTGGGCCAGCCCCCGCCGGCGGAGCGCGTGTGTCGCGGGACCCTGCTGTCGCGGGCCCAGTACCTGGTGGACGTGGAGCGGTGGGGCTACCGCGACGCGCGCCTGGTGGCGCCCGCCACGATGACCGAGGCGGAGGTCGCGGTGTGGACGGCCGCCATCGAGGACGCGGCGACGCCCCGGACGACCGCGGAGGCGCCCCGCGGCGACGGCGGCGATGCGGGTGGCGGCGATCGGTGACCTGCACTGCCCGAAGACCTCCCCCGAGGTCCTGGGCCCGCTGCTCGCCCGCTCGACCCAGGCGGCCGACGTCCTGCTCCTCTGCGGCGACCTCACCGACCGCGGGCTCCCGGAGGAGGCGCGCGCGCTGGCCCGGCTGCTCGCCTCCGGCGTCCGGATCCCGGTCGTCGCGGTCCTCGGCAACCACGACTTCGAGGCCGGTCAGGCGGGCACCATCCGGGGGATCCTCGCCGACGCGGGCGTCCACGTGCTGGACGGCGAGTCCGTGGAGGTGAACGGTGTCGGCTTCGCCGGCGTCAAGGGCTTCGCGGGCGGGTTCGGCGAGCGGGCGCTCCAGCCGTGGGGCGAGGAGACCGTGAAGCGGTTCGTTCACGAGGCCGTGGGAGAGGCGCTCAAGCTGGAGTCGGCCCTGGCCACGCTGAGGACCGCGCGGCGCGTGGCCGTCCTGCACTACTCGCCGGTGGCGTCCACGGTCGAGGGCGAGGCGCGCGAGGTGTGGCCGTTCCTCGGCTCGAGCCGCCTCGAGGAGCCGCTCGTCCGCTACCCCGTCGCCGCCGTCTTCCACGGCCACGGCCACGCCCACGGCGGCAGCCCCGACGGGCGCACGCGCGCCGACGCGCCCGTCTACAACGTGGCGCTGCCGCTGCTCCAGCGCGCCTTCCCCGGCGGGCCCGGGTTCAGGACGATCGAGCTTCCGTCGCGGGAGGCCTGATCTCGAGCCGGTTGGCCACGCCGCGCACGCCGCGGACGCCGGAGGCACGCTCGAGCAGCCGGTCCACCTCGTCCGCGGCGACCTCGCCGGCCAGGGTGACGAAGCCCCCGGCCGCCTCCACCGTCACGGCGCCCGGCTCCCCGACCACCCTCCGGATCCTGGCCTGCACCCGGCGCACCAGCGCCTCGTCGCCCACGCGACCGGCCGGAAGCCGCGAGCCCAGCTCGATGACGAGGCCCCGCGCCCGCGTCATCACCCTCCGCGAGCCGTCGTCCACCGCGTGGCCGGTGTCGCGCGCCAGGTCCCGCAGCCGCCGCCCGGCACGCACCCTCCTGGCCGGTCCCGTGTCGGGGTCCAGGAGGTACATGAGGCCGGCCCCCAGCCCGGCACCCACGAGGGCGGCCAGCCCCAGTCGCGCACCCGATCTCGGTCCCGCCCCCGCGCTCGTCATGGCTGTCCTCCGTCGCCCGTCGGGCTTGCGTGTCACGTGCCAGCAGCCGCGGGCTGCACGCTCGGATCCTCACTCGATGGACGGCCCCCGGCGCCCCCCGAGCCCCTCGACCACGCGATGCGTTCACGGGCCCTGGCCCGCGCCGCCCGGCCCCTCGCATGCTCGCGACCCCCGAGGGCCGCCCGGTGGACGAGCCACTCGCCGGGCCAGCCGTCCACCCGGCA
>JBBIOF010000178.1:0-5696 GCA_037443505.1 Candidatus Rokuibacteriota bacterium | reverse complement strand
GCAGCGCCTGCACCGCGGCGGCCTGCTCCTGCTCCAGCGCCTCGAGGTGGCGGTGGATCTCCCACTGCCAGGGCTCCTCCTCCACGAACCGGTTCACGCCCACGATCACCCGCTCCCCGCTCTCCACCTGGCGCTGGTGCTCCCAGGCCGCATCGGCGATCTGCTGGTGGACCCAGCCGGACTCGATGGCGCGCACCATGCCGCCCCGCCGCTCGATCTCCGCCATCAGGGCCAGGGCTCGCTCCTCGATCTCGTTCGTGAGCGATTCCACGTAGTACGAGCCCGCCAGCGGATCCACCACGTCGGCGGCCCCGCTCTCGTACGCGAGGACCTGCTGGGTCCTGAGCGCGAGCCGGACGGACTTCTCCGTGGGCAGCGCCAGCGCCTCGTCGTAGGCGGCGGTGTGGAGCGACTGGGCGCCGCCCAGGATGGCGGCCAGGGAGTTCAGCGTCACGCGGACGATGTTGTTCTCCGGCTGCTGGGCGGTGAGCTGGCTCGCGCCCGAGCCGGCGCCGGTGCGGAACGCCCAGCTGGCCGGCTCCCGGGCCCCGAACCGCTCGCGCATGATGCGGGCCCACATCCGGCGCATGGCCCGGAACTTGGCGGCCTCCTCGAAGAGGTGGGTCCCGGCCGTGAAGTTGAAGGCGAACCGCGGCGCGAACTCGTCCACGGCGAGGCCCCGGTCCACGGCCGCCTGCACGTACGTGACGGCATCGGCCAGCGCGAAGGCCACCTCCTGGACCAGCGTGGAGCCCGCCTCCCGCATGTGGTAGCCGCAGACGTTGATGAAGTTCCAGCGCGGCAGGTGGCGGGCGCAGTACTCGACGACGTCCGTGGCCAGCCGGAGCGACGCGCCCGGCGGGAAGATGTAGGTGCCCCGGGCGATGAACTCCTTCAGGATGTCGTTCTGGGTGCTCCCGGACAGGTGCTCCGGGGGCAGGCCCTGCTGCTCGGCCACGGCCACGTACATGGCCAGGATGACGGCCGCCGGAGCGTTGATGGCGTTGGCCGGGCTCACCTGCCCCAGCGGGATGCCGTCGAAGAGCGTCTCCAGGTCGCGGAGCGAGTTGACCGGGACGCCGACCTTGCCCACCTCGCCGCAGGCCCGGGGGTCGTCGGAGTCGTAGCCGTGCTGCGTGGGCAGGTCGAACGCGACGTTGATCCCGCCCAGGCCGCGCTCCAGCATGTAGCGGAAGCGGCGGTTGGTCTCCCGCGCCGAGCCGAAGCCCGCGTACTGGCGCATCGTCCAGAGGCGCCCCCGGTACATCGACGCGTGGATGCCGCGCGTGAACGGGTACTGGCCGGGGAAGCCGAGGTCCCTGAGGTAGTCGAACCCGCGGTCGGCGAGGTCGGCCGGCGTGTAGAGCCCGCGGGCCTCCAGGCCGAGGTCGCCGCGGCGCCGGCCCAGGGCCTGGTCCCCCCGGGCGCCGCCGGTGGCCGCCTCCCAGGCCTGCACGCCCTGCCGGAGGTCCTCCAGCTCGTCCTTATCGAACATCGGCCGCCCCCTCCTGCGGCTGCTCCGCCGTCAGCACGGGCCGGGGCACGCGCCACCGCCGCCGGACCAGTCCGACCAGCCCATCGGGCAGCCACAGTATGACAGACACCATCGCGACCCCGTAGACCAGCAGGTTGGCCGCGCCGAACGTGGCGCGGAGCCACTCGCCCACCAGCGTCAGCACCACGGCCCCCACCACCGGCCCCGCGACCGTGTAGAGCCCGCCCAGGATCGGCATGATCTGCGCCTCGATGCTGAGGCCGATGGCGAAGGCGGTGTCGGGCACCGTGTAGGTGATGTAGTGCGGGTAGAAGGCGCCGGCCAGCCCGGCGAAGAACGCGCTCAGCGCGAAGGCGAGGACCTTGTACGCGGTGGTGTTGAGGCCCAGCATCTGCGCCGCCCCCTCGTCCTCGCGGATGGCGCCGAAGACGAAGTGCAGCCGCGAGCGCTGGATCCACGCGGTCGCCGCCACGGGCAGCGCCGCCACCGCCAGCATGACGAAGTAGGCCGGGCGCCGGGCGCCCCCGAACACGGGGGCCAGCGTGATGCCGATGGAGCCCTCGGTGTACTCGGGGAGATTGAGGACCGCGATCTTGAGCGCCTCCACCAGGCTCAGGGTCGCGATGGCCAGGTACACGCCCCTGAGCCGCAGGCAGACGAGCCCCACCAGCGTGGCCAGCGCGGCCGCCGCCGCGGCCCCCGCCAGCATGCCGAGCCCGAGGGGGACGTCCAGGCGCAGTGCCAGCAGCGCCGAGGTGTAGGCCCCCACGCCGAAGAACCCCGCGTGGCCCAGGGTGAGCTGGCCGGCCAGCGTGAGGATGTTCCAGCTGGACGCCAGCGCCACGTACATGCACACCAGGACCAGCAGGTGCAGGCCGTAGTTGCCCAGCAGGAACGGCAGGCCCAGCGCCGCCAGCCCAAGGAGCGCCCAGCCGCCCGCGCGCGCGAACGTCACTCCACCCCCGCGAGGCCGCGCGGCCGCAGCAGGAGCACCACGAGCAGCATCACGAAGGAGATCGCCTCCGCCCAGCTCGAGCCCTGGGCGAAGAAGGCTCCCACGAAGGACTCCACGAAGCCCAGGACCAGGCTGGCGGCGACGGCCCCGAACACGCTCCCCAGGCCGCCCAGGATCACCACGCAGAAGGCCTTGAGGCCGAAGAGGAACCCGATGAGCGGGTAGGTGAACATGGTCACGCTGGCCACCACGCCGGCCGCGCCCGCGTAGGCCGCCCCCACCGCCATGGCCAGGACGTAGACCCGCTGGACGGGGACGCCCATCACCTGCGCCGCCTCCGGGTCCTGCGCCACCGCCCGGAGCGCGCGGCCCCACTCCGTCCGGAAGAGGAGCAGGTAGAGGAGCCCCGTCAGGACGGCGGCGATCCCGATGCCCACCGTCCGCCCGAGGCTCAGGCTCACCGGGCCCACGGTGATGGCCGTGGCGGCGTACCACACCTTGATGGCCCGGAGGTCGCCCGTCCACAGCAGGAGGGCGAGGTTCTGCAGCGTGACGGCGACGCCGAAGGTGAGCAGGATCTGGTTGAGGTGCTCGGCGCGCAGGACGCGCCGGACGAGCGCGGTCTGGACCAGGGCGCCGAGCACCGCCAGGGCGGCCATCACCAGCAGGAACGACGCCAGCGGATCCACCCCCCAGAGGGTGAACAGCCAGAAGGTGGCGTAGGCGCCGAGCATGACGAACTCGCCGTGGGCGAAGTTGAGGATCCGCATCACGCCGAAGACCAGCGTGAGCCCCACCGCCACCAGGGCGTAGAGCCCGGCCAGGGCCAGGCCGTTGGCCGTGACCTGGGCGAGCAGCGTCATGCCCGGCGCCCCGGACTCAGCGCTGGCCCCAGGCGGGGAACGGGTACGTCAGCCGGCCCGTGGCGACGTCCCGGGGGAAGACCAGCACCTTCCGCCCCTTCTGCCACTGGAAGATGAACATCTGCTTGAACGCGTGGTTGCGCGCGTACTTGCTGGGCGTGAACTTGAGGGGCCCCATGGGGCTCATGGTGTCGATCTTCTCCAGGGCCGCCGCGATCCTGTCCCGGTCCAGCGACCCCGCCATCTCGATGGCCCGGGCCGTGGCGACCAGGGCGACGTAGCTCATGACCGCGTAGTAGTGGGGCTCCCGGTTGTACCGGGCCGTGTACTGCCGCACCCACTCCGCCGTGGAGGGGAACACGTCCGGCCAGTCCCGGGAGGCCGGGAAGTTGGTGATGGGCTCCCAGACGGTGATCCCGACGAACGCCTCGGCGTTGTCCGTGCCCACGGCGTCCCGGTACTCCTGGGTGCCGAGCTGCACGGTGCTGGCGTACATCCGCGGGCTGAAGCCCAGCTCCTTGCCCTGCTTGGTGATGAGCACCGCGTCGGCGCCGTAAGCGATCCAGTAGAAGACGTCGGGATTCATGCTCTTGGCGCGGGTGAGGAGCGCGGTGAGGTCCGGGGCCCCGGACTTGAACGACTCCCGGGCCAGGATCTTGAACCCCGCCTCCCTGAAGTACTCGTCCGCCATCTTCGCGTGGGAGGTGCCGTACAGCCGGTCCTCGTGGGCGAGGAAGACCGTCTGGGGCCGCGGCGACAGCGAGGCCAGGAAGTCGCGCATGGTGGACTGGTAGTAGTACTCCCAGGGGTGCACGAAGAAGTACCCGGGCTCCTTGCCGAAGCGCTGCTCGATGGTGGTGGCCCCGCAGCCGGTCAGCACCGCGATGGGCCGCGGGGTGTACTTCTGGAAGGCGCCCAGCATGGCGTTGCAGATGGTGCTGCCCACACCGCCCACGAACGCCACGACCCGGTCCTGGGTGATGAGCTTCTCGGCCGCCGACACGCCCACCGCGGGGTCGGCCTTGTCGTCCTCGAAGATCACGCGGATCTTGCGGCCCAGCACGCCCTTGCGGTTGATGAGGTCCTGGGCCATCTCCATCGCCCGCCGGCCTTCCTGGCTCACCCCGGCGGTGGGACCGGTCAGGCCCCACACCGCGCCGATCCGGATCTCGTCCTCGGCCGCCCGCGCCGCGGGCGGCCGCACCGGCCACGCCGTCAGCCCCAGGCCCAGCACCAGCGCCGCCACCATCCTCGCCGTCGTCATGGTCCGCTCCTCCCCTGGTTCGCGTGTCATCCCACGCCGAGGAACACCCGCCGCAGCTCCGCCGAGCCCAGCACCTCCCGGGCCGGGCCCTGGATCACCAGCCGGCCCGACTCCAGCACGAATCCCCGGTGGGCCATGCCCAGCGCCATCTCCACGTTCTGCTCCACCAGCAGGATGGTCATGCCCTCGCGGAGGAGGCGGTCGATGACGCCGACCAGCTCGCGCACGACCATCGGCGCCAGCCCCAGGAACGGCTCGTCCACCAGGAGCAGCCGCGGGCACGCCATCAGGCCGCGCGCGATGGCCAGCATCTGCTGCTCCCCGCCCGAGAGCGTCCCCGCCAGCTGCATCCGCCGGGCTCGCAGCACCGGGAACAGGTCGAACACGTACTCGAGCGTCCGCGGGCGGAGGCGCCGGGCGTGCGGCGCGAAGCCGCCGAGCAGCAGGTTGTCCAGCACCGACATGAAGGGGAAGACCCGCCGCCGCTCCAGCACGTGGGCCACGCCCCGCTCCACGATGCGCTCGGCCGGCAGGCGGTCGATCCGCTCGCCGTCGAGCCGGACGGCGCCCGCCCGGGGCCGGACCAGCCCGGAGACGCAGCTCATGACCGTGCTCTTGCCGGAGCCGTTGGGCCCGAGCAGGCAGGCCAGCTCCCCCGGCTCCACCGTCAGGGACACCGACCACAGGACCTGGAGGTCGCCGTAGCCGGCGTCGACGCCGTCCAGCTCAAGCCGGGGCATGGCCCAGGTAGGCGCGGACGACGTCGGGGTGGCGCGTCACCGCGTCCGGCGGGCCGTCGGCGATCACGCGGCCCAGGTGGAGCGCCACGATGCGGTCGCAGAGGTCCATGATCACGCGCATGTTGTGCTCGATGAGCACCACGGTCACGCCCTCGCCCCGGAGGCGCCGGACCAGGGCCATCAGCGAGGGGACGGTCCGCTGGTCGACCCCGCCCGTCACCTCGTCCATGAGGAGCAGCCGGGGCGCGGTGGCCAGCGCCCGCGCCAGCTCCAGGCGCTTGCGCTGGCCCGTGCTCAGCGCCCGGGTCGGCACGTGCTCGCGGGCGGCCAGGTCCACGAAGCCCAGGCAGGCGCGGGCCCGCGCCCGCGCCTCCCCGAG
>JBBIOF010000177.1:0-5699 GCA_037443505.1 Candidatus Rokuibacteriota bacterium | reverse complement strand
CCGTGGAGGCGATCCCGCGTTCCGTGGTCCTGCTGCCGGCGCGCCAGGCCGCCGATGCCCAGGCGCGTGAGCCAGCGCGCCACGCGCCGGGCGCGCTCGTCGCGGGGCACACCGCGGAAGTCGAGCCCGAGCGCGACGTTGTCGGCGACCGTCATGTCGGCCAGGAGCGGCTGCTGGAACACCATGGCCAGCCGCCGGCGCTCGGCGAGGGCGCTGCGCGCGTGGACCGGCCGGCCCTGGAACCGCACCTCGCCCTCGTCCGGCGCCACGAGGAGGCCCAGCACCTGGAGCAGCGTGGACTTGCCGCTGCCGTTCGGCCCGATGACCGCCAGCACCTCGCTGCGGCGCACGTCCAGGGCGGGCACGGCCAGCTCGAAGCCGGTCGGCCGCCTGAGCCGGACGCTGCTCAGCGCGAGCACGGGCTCGTCCGTCACCCGGGAAGGACCTGGATCGACCCGCGGTGGATGGACAGCTCCCAGCGCCGGTCCCGCTCGATCTCCAGGATCTCGTACACCAGGCGCGGCACCTCCACCTCGAGGTCGTAGTCCCCCTGGGCCGGCGGGCCCGGCTCGTCGAGCCGGACCCTGAGGGTCCAGGTGGTGCCGAAGTCGGCCTCGCCCACCACCCGGCCGCGCATGAGGTTCATGTGGTGGGCCGGGTCCGGCGCGCCCCGGTCCTTGCGGATCAGGCGCACGTACTCGGGCCGGATGAAGAAGGCGATGGGGCTCTCGGCCGGCGGCAGGTAGGCCTGGACGGGGGAGTTGACGGCCTCCAGGACCTGGCCGCGCCAGCGGATCTGGATGCGGTCGGGCGTGGCCTTGACCACGGTGCCCCGGAGGATGTTGCGGATGCCGATGATGCGGGCCACGCGCTCCGAGGCGGGCTGCCAGAGCAGCTCCGAGCGCGGTGCCTGCTGGATCACCCGGCCGCCCTCGTAGACGACCAGCCGGTCCCCCAGGCGGTACGCCTCGGTGAAGTCGTGGGTCACGACCACCGCCGCCGCCCCCCACTCGGCGAGGATCCGGCCCAGCTCGTCCCGCAGCGCGTGGCGGAGCGGCTGGTCGAGGGCCGACAGCGGCTCGTCGAGGAGCACCAGCGCGGGGTCGATGGCCAGCGCCCGGCCGAGCGCCACGCGCTGGCGCTGGCCGCCCGACAGCTCCCGCGGGTGGCGTCGCTCGAGCCCGGAGAGGCCCAGCCGCTCGATCACCTCCGCCGTCCGCCGGGCGCGCTCGGCCCGCGGCCGGTCGCGGAGTCCGAAGGCGATGTTGTCGGCCACCGTGAGGTGGGGGAAGAGGGCGTAGCCCTGGAAGACGTAGCCGATGCGGCGCTCCTGGGGCGGCAGGTCGATGGAGGCTCCGGCGTCGAAGAACACCCGGCCGTCCACCACGATCCGGCCGGCGTCCGGGCGCATCAGACCGGCCAGGCACTCGAGCGTGAGCGTCTTGCCGGCCCCCGACGGACCGAAGAGCACGGCCACGCCCGCGCCGGCCGTCCAGCTCACGTCGAGCGTGAACCCGGGCAGCCGCTTGACCAGCGTGACCTCCAGCCGGCTCGCCCTCCCGCCCGCCGGCCGGCTCACGCCGCTCGCGCTCCGAGGCGGCCGGCCGCCACGAGGACGGCGCAGGACAGCGCCGTCAGCGCCGCGACCAGGACGAGAGCCTCGCCCCCCTCGCCCGTCTGCACGGCGGTGTAGATGGCGAGCGGCACCGTGGCGGTCCGGCCGGGGATGTTCCCCGCCAGCATGAGGGTGGCCCCGAACTCGCCCAGGGCCCGCGCGAACGCCAGCACCAGCCCCGCCAGGATGCCGTTGCGCGCCAGGGGCAGCGTCACCTCCAGCGCGGTGCGCCACTCCGACCGGCCCAGCGTGTAGGCGGCCTTCTCGAGCTCGCGGTCCACCGATTCGATGGCCGCGCGTGCCGTGCGGACCAGGAGCGGCAGCGCCATGACGCCGGCCGCGATGACCGCCGCGTACCAGGTGAAGGGGATCCCCCAGCCCGTGAGGTCGTGGAGCGGCCCGCCGAGCCAGCCGCGGCGGCCCAGCAGGACGATCAGGTAGTAGCCGGTCACGGTGGGCGGCAGCACCAGGGGCAGGGTGACCAGCAGGTCCAGGGCGGCGTGCCCGCGGAAGCGCCGCCGCGCCAGCAGCCAGGCGAGGGGGATCCCGACCAGCGCGTCGATCAGGGTGGCGAGGACGGCGACCCGGACCGAGAGCGCGAGGGCCGACCAGTGCTCCGGCGTCACGGGACCCGCGGGCCCGCCAGGAACCCGTGGCGCGCCAGGACGGCGCGGCCCTCGGGCCCCGTGAGGAGCGTCACCAGGGCCCCGGCCAGCGCGGCCTGCCGGGACGCGCGCACCACGGCCACCGGGTAGACAACGGGCTGGTAGGTGTCCTCGGGCGGCCGGAAGGCCTCCACCACCTGGCCCGGCCGGACGCGCAGGTCGGTGACGTACACCCAGCCCGCGTCCACCTCGCCCCGCGCGACCCAGTCGAGCACCTGCCGCACGTTCTCCGCGAGCACGAGCCGGGGCCCGAGCCGCTCCCACAGGCCGAGCGCGCGCAGGCTCTCCTCGGCGTACTGGCCCGCGGGCACGGTGCGCGGGTTGCCGATGGCGACGCGGCTCACGCGCGCGTCGAGGAGGTCGGCGGGCCGGGTGAGGTCCACCCGGGCGCCCGCCGCCTTGACGACGGTGAGCACGTTCCGCGCGAACACCCGGCGCGATCCGGCCACGATGAGGCCCCGGCGCTCCAGCTCGTCCATCTGGCGGACGCCGGCGGCCACGAAGACGTCCACGGGCGCCCCGGCCTCGATCTGCTTCTGGAGGTCGCCCGACGCGCCGAGGTTGTAGCGGATCGTCACTCCCGGGCGGGTCTCCTGGAACCGACGGCCCAGCTCCTGGACGACCTCCTTCATGCTGACCGCCACCGACAGCGTCAGCTCCCCGGCTCCGGCCGGCGCGGGGAGCACCAGCACGGCCAGCACGGCGACGAGCAGCCGCACCATGCCGGAAGTATACCGCCCCCGCTCACCCCGACCGGCGCTGCTGGATGGTCGTGAGCGCCCAGTTCACCGCGAACACCAGCACCAGCAGGAGCAGCGAGAGCGCGATGGCCACCTCGAAGTTGCCCCGGCCCGTCTCCAGCACCATGGCCGTGGTCAGCGTGCGCGTCTGCCCCTTGATGTTGCCGCCCACCATCATGGAGGCGCCGATCTCCGAGATCACGCCCCCGAACCCCGCCATCACCGCGGCCAGCATGGGCAGCCTGGCCTCGCGCAGGACCACCCAGACCATCTGCCGCCGCGAGGCTCCCAGGCCCAGGAGCTGGAGGCGGAAGGCTTCCGGCACGCTCTGCACGGCGGCGAGCGTGATGCCCGTGACGATGGGCGAGGCGATGACCGCCTGGGCCAGGACGATGGCCAGCGGCGTGTACAGGATCTCGAGCCCGCCCAGGGGCCCACTGCGCCACAGGAGCAGGGAGACGAAGAGCCCCACGACCACGGGGGGCAGGCCCATCCCGGTGTTGACCGCGCTCACCAGGATGGTGCGGCCGGGGAAGCGCGCGAGGGCCAGCGCGACGCCCAGCGGCACCCCCAGCGCCAGCGCCGCCAGGGTGGCGGTGCCGGACACCTGGAGGGAGAGCCAGAGGATCGCCCAGACCTCCGGGTCGCCGCCGACCAGCAGACCCAGCGCGTGGCGGACGCCGCCGGCGATCAGGTCCACGCGCTAGAGATCCTCGTCCTTCTTGCCCGCGATGGGCACGAACAGGGGCTGCCCGTACCGGTCGGCGCCGAAGCGGCCGATGACGGCCTGGGTCTCGGGTGAGACCATGAAGTCCGCGAAGGCCTTCCCGCCCGCCGCGTTCACCCGCGGCCCGTTGGCCGGGTTGACCTCCATGACCGAGTAGATGTTGAGGAGGGCCCGGTCGCCCTCCACCAGGATGGGCAGCCGCACGCGCCGGCCGAAGGCGAGCAGGGTCGCGCGGTCGCTCAGGGTGTAGGCGTGGCGGTCGTCGGCGATGCCCAGCGTCGCGCCCATGCCCTGGCCCGACTCGATGTACCAGGGGCCGGACGGCGTGATCCCCGCCTCCCTCCAGAGGGCCAGCTCGCGGCCGTGCGTGCCCGACCGGTCGCCGCGGGAAACGAAGCGGGCGCCGGCCGCCGCGATCTTCCTGAAGGCCGCCACCGCGCTCCGCTCGCCGCGGATCCCCGCCGGATCGTCCCCGGGCCCGGCCAGGACGAAGTCGTTGGACATCACCAGGCGGCGGTTCAGGAGCTTGCCGTCCGCCACGTACCGCTTCTCCTGGGCCGGTGCGTGCGCCAGCGTCACATCCGCCTCCCCGCGGGCGGCCAGCGCCAGCGCCTGCCCGGTGCCCACCGCGATGGTCTTCACCGTGTAGCCGGTCTTCTTCTCGAACATCGGCACGAGCACGTCGAGCAGGCCGGAATCCTGGGTGCTGGTCGTGGTGGAGAGGATGACGACCGTGGAGCCCGCAGCCGCCGCCCGCCCGGCGGGCAGGGCCACGGCCAGCAGCAGGAGCGGGACGAGGACGCGGTGCATGGGGCACCCCCGTGCGTTATGTCTGGACAGGCATAACGATAGCCGACTCGCCCGCCCCTGGCAACGTCCCTCAGAAGTGGCGGGCGAAGGCCCGGTCGGCGGCCCGGTTCACCCGGACCTTCACGCGCAGGAAGCGGCGGACCAGCGACCGGGCGGCCGGCGTCAGCGCCGCCCCGCCGCCCGCACGGCCGCCGATGCGCACCGCGAGGAGCCGCGTCCCCAGCGCCCGCTCGGTGACCTTGAGCAATCCCCACGCCGCGCGGTAGGACATGCCCATCTCGCGGGCCGCCTGGCGCAGCGAGCCCAGGCGGTCCACCGCCTGGAGGAGCTGGAGGCGGCCGTCCGAGAAGATCATGCGCCCGTCCGCGAGGGCCGCGGCCACCCGCAGCCGACGCCCGTCCGCCTCGAGCCAGACCTTGGACTTCACGCGCAGGGTCGGACGCCTCACGGCACGCCGAGTGTAGCCCAGGACCGGCCTTGACCGCGCCGTCCCCACCGGACGATCATCGCCCCGTCGAGGGGGCTCCCGGCATGGACCTGGTGGTCGCGGGCGACCCGGCCGCGCTGGCCGAGACCGCCGCCCGGCTGTTCCGCGAGCGCGTGGCCGCCAGGCCGGGGCTGGCCATGGCGGTCCCCGCGGGGCGGACGCCGCGCCGCATGTACGCGCGGCTCGCCGCATTGCAGGCCCTCCAGCCGGTGGATCTGGGGTCCATGCAGGTGTTCGCCGTGGACGAGCTGTGCCCGCCGGCGCCGCCCGACGGCTACTTCTGGCGGCAGGTGCACCGCGAGTTCCTCGCCTGGGCCGGCGTCGCGCCCGACCGGTGCCATCCCTTCCGGGTGGACGCCGAGGACCTGGGGCGGATGTGCGAGGACTACGAGCGCGCCATCGAGGCGGTGGGCGGCCTGGACCTCGTCATGCTCGGCCTGGGCCCGAACGGGCACCTCGCCTCCAACGAGCCGGGCACGCCGCTCGACGCGAGGACCCGGCCGGTCTCGCTCCTGCCCTCGAGCGTGGCGTACATCCTCACGGACGAGGTGCAGCAGGGCCCCGTCGGGGCCCGCGCGGTGACGCTCGGACCGGCGTCGATCCTGGAGGCCCGCGAAGTGGTCATGCTGGTGAGCGGTCCGCTCAAGCGGGACGC
>JBBIOF010000176.1:0-5709 GCA_037443505.1 Candidatus Rokuibacteriota bacterium | reverse complement strand
CGCTGACCGCGCCGATCCCGGCGCCGATCAGCGCGCCCGTCCCGGTGTGGCCCACCTGGCTCCCGATGATCGCGCCCGTGCCGGCACCGATCGCGCCCCCGGCGAGGGTGCCCTTCTCGCGTGTCGTGAGCGGGCTGGAGCAGCCCGTCACCAGCGCCGCAACACTCAAGCCCACGAGCAGACGTCGCATCGCTGCCTCCTCGGAGCCCCTCTGATCGACGTGGGCCCCTCGAGGGCCGCGCTGCATCCCGTCTGCCAGACCCCACGGGATCGAAGTACGCGCGACAGCGTCGGTTCTCCATGTGCGACGGTCGGCCGCCTGTCAGGCTGGCACGTCCGGCGCGAGGCCGGCACTCGCCGAGGTTCCCCCTCAGGCGCCGGCCGCTTCGCCGGGACATGGTGTCCGCCGGTGGATGTTGTACACCGCCTTGCCGGTGGCGATCAGGCGGTCCGGCGCCTCCGGGTGGAACACCCGGCTGTCCACCGAGGCCACCCGGTTGCCCAGCCGGGTGACGCTGGACTCGCAGACGAGTCGTTGCGGCTCACCGGGCCGCAGGTAGTCCACCCGAAGGTCGATGGTGGAGACCAGGCCGGGCGGCGGCACCAGGGTCAGGGCGGCGGCACCGCCGCAGGCATCCACCACCGCGCTGATCACGCCGCCGTGGAGCGCGGGCCGCGACGGATCTCCGATCAGTTCCTTCCGGAAGGGAACCTCGAGCCGCGCGAACCCGCCGCGCAGCTCGACCACCTCGATCCCGAGCACCCGGTTGAACGGGATCGCCTCCGCCATGAACCACCGGACTCGCTCCTCGTTCGCCTCGTGCTGGACCATGCCTCCCGTCCCGTGGCCCGGCGGCCGCCGCCGAGGGCATCCGGCAGACGGCGTGCCTGTCGCTCCCGCCAAGGGTACACCAGGCCCCGGCCCCCGAGCTGCCCCCGGCGCCGAGCGCGTGATGGACAGGCACGGCGACCGCAGCGACGCCGCCCCCACGCGTCAGCACGCCTCGGGGTCGAGGAACTCCGCGTCCAGGTAGAAGTGGAACGCCCAGAGCGGCGCTCCGCCCCCGCCCCACAGCAAGGGTCGCTCGCCGGGCGAGAAGAAGAGCGAGACGGCGAACTCCGCCTCGGCCAGTGTCAGCGCGCCGGGCGTGAGGACCGAGGATACCGAGAAATGAAGCATCCGGGGCCACGGCTCCAGCGCCTCCTCCAGGCTCAGCACGCAGACGAGGTGGCCGACCACGAGCCACCCGAGCGGCGGGGCGCCCCAGTCCTGCCGGCGCTCGAGGCGCCGCTGGTCGGCGCGGATTCACCGTGCCGGCGGCGGCCGAACTCGAGGCCCAAGGGCGCTCGTCGACAGGCTCTCACCGAGGCGTCACAGGGAAGGTCACAGCCGGCGCCCGGATCCGTGCTCGGGCGCTTCATAGCACGACATCCCCGGTTTGCTCCACGTAGATCCCAGTGCCGACGACCTTGGTGGCGAGCCGGCACCGGGCGCACAGGGTGTAGAAACGCACAGAATCGACGCTCAGCGTCCTCGCCACCGTCCCTTCTTCGAGTCGCCCCTCCGGCGTCCGCCCGGCCGCGCCGGGCCGCGCCCCTGCTCCGGCAGGCGGCCGTGGCGGGCGGGGGTGCCCGGCAGGCCGCCCACGATCTCCTCGGTGTGCTCGCCCAGCAGGGGCGGAGGCCGCCGCACCGCGGCCGGCGTCGCCGAGAAGCGGATCGGGTTGGCGAGCACCGTGATGCGGCCGGCCGCAGGGTGCTCGAGCTCGACCAGCATGTCCCGGCGCACCCGGGGGTCCTGAAAGACCTCGGGCAGGGTCCGCACCGGAGCGAACAGCGCTCCCGCCGCCGCCAGCCGCGCCGTCCACTCCGCCAGGGGTGCGGTCCGGAACGCCCCGGCCAGCCGGGCGTTGAGCGCCTCCCGGTGCCGCAGCCGGTCCGCGTTGGTGGCGAAGCGGGGGTCGCGCTCCAGCGCCGGGTCGGCCAGTGCCGCGACGATGGCCTGCCAGAACTTCTCCGTGTGCGCCACCACCATCACGTGGCGGCCGTCGGCCGTCTCGTACGTGTTGTACGGCACGAGCTGGTAGTGCTCGTTGCCCAGCGGCTCCGGCGTCCGCCCGGTCGCGAAGAAGTAGGCCTCTCGGGGGATCGTCCCGAAGATGGTGGCGTCGAGCATCGACACGTCGACCCGCTGGCCACGTCCCGCGCGCTCGCGGGCCCGGAGGGCCGCGAGGATGCCGATGGTCGCCATCAGCGGGGTGACGAAGTCGGAGAAGGGAAAGCCCGTCTTCAGCGGCCCGGTGGCACGGGTGCCCGTGAGCTGCATGATGCCGGACATCGCCTGGATCACGGGATCGAGTGCGGGGCGCGATCGATCCGCGCCCTCCTCCCCGAATCCCGAGATGGCGCAGTACACCAGGCGCGGGTTGACCTCGCGCAGCGTCGCATAGCCCACCCCGAGGCGCTCGGCCGCGCCTGGGCGGAAGTTCTCGACCACCACGTCGGAGCCGGCCGCCAGCGCGAGGGCCAGCTCCCGCCCCCGCTCGGTCTTGAGGTCGATGACGATGCTCCGCTTGTTCCGGTTGAGCGCCAGGAAGTACTCCGTCTCGCCTCCCACGCGGGTCTCGCCGGTCCGCCGGATCGAGTCGCCCTCCGGCGGCTCCACCTTGATCACGTCCGCGCCGAGGTCGCCCAGGAGCATCGAGCAGAGCGGGCCCGCCATCATCTGGGGTGAAGTCCAGCACGCGGATCCCTTCGAGCGGCCCCATCAGCGGCACCTCCCGCCCGAGCGCGCGGTCGTCCCCGCGGCCGTCGCCCCGCGCTCCTCGCGGTACCCCAGCAGCCGCGTCACGGTGCGCGCGGCCGCCGGCACCGCCTGAGGGCCCGCCATTGCCCGCGCGGCTGGCCTACGGGAACCGGGGCTTCCGCTTCTCGGCGAACGCGCGCAACCCCTCGGCGGCGTCCGCCGAGCGCATGTGCTGGGCCACCATCGCGATCTCCAGCTGCAGGCCGCTGGCGAGGTCCACGTCACTCGCCCGGTTCACCAGCGCCTTCACCGTCCGGCTCGCCGGCGCGCTCAGCCGGGCCAGGTGCGCGGCCATCTCGTCCAGCGTCTCCTGGAGCTTCCCGGCCGCCGCGACGCGGTTCACCAGTCCCCAGGCCAGGGCCTCCCGGGCCGTGAGCCAGCCGCCCAGCAGCATCAGCTCCTTCGCCCGGCGCGGGCCGACCACGCGGGGCAGCCGCTGGCTGCCGCCCCCGCCGGCCACGAGGCCGAAGTTGGCGTGCTGGTCGCCGATCCGCGCCTCCTCGTCGGCCACCGCGAGGTCGCAGACGAGCATCAGCTCCAGGCCGCCGGCGAGCGCCACGCCGTGGACGCCCGCGATCACCGGCTGGGGGAGCGCCTCGATGCGGTTGAAGACCCGGTGCCACAGGGCCATGAACTCGGCCCACCGGACCGGGTCGGGCGACAGCTCGCGCACGGCCCCCAGGTCGGCCCCCGCCGAGAACGCCCGCCCGGCGCCCGTCAGGGTCACCACCTTGACCCCCGCGTCCCTCTCGAGGGCGTGACAGACGGCGTCCAGGTCCTCCAGCAGGGCCGGGCTGATGGCGTTCATCTGCGCCGGTCGGTTCAGCGTCACCCGCGCGATCCCACCCTCCACCTGCAACGTCACGCAGCCTGGCGACATGTCCGTCTCCCCTGTCGATCCCCGCGACCCCCATCGGCGTCCCGGCGCCCGGTGGCGTCGCCGGCCGGGCTGCCGACGCGCGGCCCGTTCTGCCCCGCGGCGCCGCCGTGATGATCTCGCCCTGCCTCGCGCCCATCTGATCAACCGCCCGGGCCTCCTTGGCACGGCCTCCGGCCCGGAATCAACGGGCGGATCGCGACGGCGACCGCCGGTCACACGCACGGAGGCCGCCTCGAGACTGCTGTTAACGAACGCACCGGAAGGGAGGCGCCGTGACCGAACGAGCGCGGCGGGAGGACGCCGCGGCCCTCCGCCCGGCAGGCGCCGGCGGCGGGCGCGCTTCTCGCCGACGGGCCTTCAGTGCGCCGGCGGGGCGGGCGCGGCGTAGCGGATGACGCGGGCCCGCTCCAGCATGATCACGCCCCCGACCATCAGGGCCTCCACCTTCGGCAGCACCCGGTCGATCCGCTCCGGGGTGTCCACCACCTCCAGCACCACGGGAAGGCCCTGGGCCGTCACCTCGAGACCCGCCGTGTGGATCTCGCGATCGTGGCCGAAGCCGGCCACCCCCTTGAGGACGGTCGCCCCGGCCAGGCCCTCCGCCTGGAGCAGCTCCACCAGCGAGCGAAAGAGAGGCTGCCGGTCATGGGTCCGGGATTCGCTCACGATGATGCGCAGGAGCACCTGCTCGCCCTCGATGCCGCGCATGGGTCCGGCCCTGCTAATCGCCCTCATCCTTGACGCTCGCCGCGAGTTTGCGCCCGTGGGCGCGGGGGGTCAAGGCCCCGATCTGCACCTGCCCTGGCTCCCCGCGACCCTCGAGGCGGCCCTGGTCCCCCGCCGATCTCCGGCTGGCGTCCCGTGACGTGCGCCTGCCCGACCCCGCGCACGCGCTCGCCTGCGGCGCGAGACTTCGGGAACAGCAGCGACGCCACCACGGAACCCGCGATGGCGGCGCAGATGATGCCCAGCGACAGCGTGATCGGGAACTTCCCGCCGTACCAGTCGTTGAGCCACACCATCTTGAGGCCGACGAACATCAGGACCAGCGCCAGGCCGTAGCGGAGCAGGTGGAAGCGCTCGACCGCGCCGCCCAGCATGAAGTACATGGAGCGGAGGCCGAGGATGGCGAAGACGTTCGAGGTGAAGACGACCAGGGGCTCCCGCGTGAGGGCGAAGATCGCCGGCACGGAGTCCACCGCGAACACGACATCGGTGGCCTCCAGGAAGAGGAGCGCGACGAACAGCGGGGTCGCGTGGCGGACGCCGTTGCGGCGCACGAAGAACCGGGGCCCGTGGAGCTGCGCCGTGACCGGCACGAGCCGGCGCAGGAGGCGGATCGCCAGGTTCTTCTCGGGCGCGAGCTCCCGCTCCGGGGCGACCATCAGCTTGATGCCGGTGAAGATCAGAAAGCCCCCGAAGAGCCAGACGACCCAGTGGACCTGCATGAGGCCCGCGCCCAGGCCGATGAAGAAGCCGCGGAAGATCAGGGCGCCCAGGATGCCGTAGAACAGGACACGGTGCTGGTACCTCGGCGGGATGGCGAAGTAGCCGAGGACCACGACGAACACGAAGATGTTGTCGACCGAGAGCGAGTACTCGACGATGTAGCCGGTCAGGAACTCCAGGGCGACCTGCCAGGCCGCGGCCTCCGGGTCGAAGCCCGGCACGGCCGCGAGGCGGGGGTCACGGGGCAGCCGCCACAGGGCATACTGATAGAACCCGTAGTTGAAGGCCAGTGCGAGCGCCACCCAGGTGGCGCTCCAGGCCACGGCCTCGCGGAACCCCACCGGGTGGGCGTTGCGGTGGAACACGCCGAGATCCAGGGCCAGAAGCACCACCACGCCGGCGGTGAAGCCGGCGTAGAGCCACCAGTAGTCGGCGAACGGGAACAGGGACACGGCCGGGGGCATCGGCCGGGATCAGCGCGTGGTGGCCACGATCGTCATGGCCGCCGTGTCGCGCCGGACGCGAGTCGTCACGAGCGCCGCCCCGCGAGGGCCGCGGCGGGGGCCGGGCGGCG
>JBBIOF010000175.1:0-5727 GCA_037443505.1 Candidatus Rokuibacteriota bacterium | reverse complement strand
CGGCGGCTGATGCCCGTCCGGCTGCCCCAGCGCGGCTGGCTGTTCGACCTGGACGGCACGATCTACCGCGGCGAGCGCCTCATCCCCGGTGCCGCCGAGACCATCGCGGCCCTCCGGGCCGAGGGCCGCCGCGTCGCGTTCCTGTCCAACAAGCCCCTCTACACGCGCGAGGACTACGCCCGCAAGCTCACCCTGCTGGGCATCCCGGCCGGCCCGGAGGACGTGATCAACTCGTCGCTGGTGCTGGCCCGGCACCTCTCCGCGCTCGATCCCGGCGCGCCCGTGTTCGTCATCGGCGAGCCCCCGCTGGTGGAGGAGCTGCGGGCCCACGGCCTCGAGGTGCGGCGGGACCACCGGGTGCGCTGGGTCGTCATCGCCTTCGACCGCACGTTCGACTACGCCAAGCTGGACACGGCGCTCCAGGCGGTGCGGCGGTCCGGGGCGCGCCTGATCGCCACCAACCCCGACCGCACCTGTCCCACCGAGGACGGCGAGATCCCGGACTGCGCCGGGATGATCGCCGCGGTGGAGGCCGTCACCGAGCGGCGGGTGGAGGTGATCGTGGGCAAGCCCTCGCCCATCATCCTGGAGGTGGCGCTGGCCGCCCTGGGCGTCGCCGCGCGCGACTGCGCCATCGTCGGCGACCGGATCGAGACCGACATCGTCATGGGCAAGCGGCTGGGGCTGGCCACGGTGCTGGTGCTCACGGGGATCACGCGGCCCGACGACCCGCGCATCGCGGAGCTGGCGCCGGACGCCGTGTTAGGATCGATCCGGGAGCTGATCCAGCCATGACGCGGCCCGTCGCGCTGACCGACGGCGAGTACGACGTCGTCATCATCGGCGGCGGCATGGCGGGCGCGGGGGTCGCGCGCGATCTGGCCCTCCGCGGCGCCTCCGTCGTCCTGGTGGACAAGGGCGACTTCGCCTCCGGCACCACGTCGCGCTCCTCCCGCCTCATCCACGGCGGGCTCCGCTACCTGGAGCTCTACGACTTCGCCCTGGTCCGGGAATCGCTGCGCGAGCGGGAGACGCTCCGGCGCCTGGCGCCCCACCTGATCCGGCCCCTGCCGTTCCTGGTCCCGGTCTACCGGGGCTCGTCCCGGAGCCTGATCAAGGTGCGCATCGGCCTCCGGCTGTACGACTGGCTGGCGCCCGGCCGCCGGCGCGAGCGCTACCGCGTGCTCCGTCCCGTGGACGCCCTGAGCCTGGAGCCGGCCCTCCGGGCCGAGGACCTCCGCGGCGCCGGCTACTACTTCGACGACCTGCTGGTCTACCCGGAGCGCCTCTGCCTGGAGAACGTGCTGTCGGCCTGCCGGGCCGGCGCGCGCGCGTTCAACTACGCCGACGTGGAGGAGTTCCTGCGCGACCGCCAGGGACAGGTGGCGGGGGTCCGCGTCCGCGACCTCCTCACGGGGCGGGTGGCCGCCCTGGGCGCCCGCGTCGTCGTCAACGCCGCCGGCCCCTGGGTGGACCGGGTCCGCGAGCGCGCGGGCGTGGCCGAGCGGGGACGGCGCATCGTCCGCACCACCAAGGGCATTCACTGCGTGCTGCCGCGCCTCACGGAGCGCGCCGTGTACCACAGCACCAGCGACGAGCGGATGGTCTTCGTGATCCCGTGGCGCGACTTCTCCCTGGTGGGCACCACGGACACGGACTTCGAAGGGGACCTGGATCGCCTGCACGCCACGGCGGACGAGGTGGCGTACCTGCTGGACGAGGTCCGCCGCGTGCTGCCCGACCGCCGGCTGGCGCCCGAGCACGTGGTCTACACCTACGCGGGCGTGCGCCCCCTCAGTCACGAGGAGGGCCCGCGGGCGTCGGAGGTGTCCCGGGCCCACCGCGTCGTGGCCGAGCAGCGCGGCCGGCTGCTGTCCATCACGGGCACCAAGCTCACCTGCTTCCGCAGCCTGGCCGCCGAGGTGGCGGACCGGGTGATGGACGCGCTCCAGCGCCGCGCCCCCGGGCGGACCGACCGCCTCACCCTGGACGGCGCCGACGAGGAGGTGGGGCGGGTGGAGGCGCGGACCTGGCTCGACGTGTCCGGGGAGGCGGCCGCCTCCGGGCTCGCCCGCGAGACGCTGGAGGCGCTGGTGACGACCTACGGCCGCGGCGCGGCGCGGGTGGTGGAGCTGGCCGGGAAGATCGCGGGCGGCACCGAGCGGCTCTGCCCCAGCAACCCGGACATCGTCGCGCAGCTCCACGTGGCCGTGCAGGACGAGATGGCCGTGTCGCTCCAGGACGTCCTGCTGCGCCGCACGGGCATCGGCACCAGCCGGTGCCAGGGCGAGGACTGCGCCGAGCCCATCGCGCGGCGGATGGCGGCCCTCCTCGGCTGGACACCGCGGCGCCTGGAGGCGGAGCTGGAGGCGTACCACGCGCACGTGGCGCGGTCCCGGCGCTTCCGGACGTGACACGGCGGCGTCACGGACCCGTCACGGGCCCTGTGCTATAGTCGCGGCGCCGCCGGAGCGGGAGGGTCGCCGGCGGCACCACAGCGGGTGCAACGCGGGAGGACTGGCCATGGAGAGCTTCCGGGTCCGTGGGGCGGGTGTCGTCGCGGTGGTCGTGCTCCTCCTCCTCGCCGCCGCCCCGGCGGCCGCCGAGACGGAGATCACCTTCTGGCACGCCATGGGCGGCGCCCTCGGCGAGAAGGTCAAGGAGATCGCCGAGGCGTTCAACAGGTCGCAGTCCGAGTACCGGGTCAACGCCGTCTACAAGGGGAACTACTCGGAGACCATGACCGCCGCCATCGCGGCGTTCCGCGCCCGGCAGCAGCCGCACGTCGTCCAGGTGTTCGAGGTGGGGACGGCCACCATGATGGCGGCGCGCGGGGCCATCAAGCCCGTGCACGCGCTGATGGCCGAGGCCGGCGAGAAGTTCGACCCCGGAGCCTACCTCCCCGCGGTCACCGGCTACTACACCACCGCGGACGGCAAGATGCTGTCGCTGCCGTTCAACAGCTCCACGCCCGTCCTCTACTACAACAGGGAGGCCTTCAAGAAGGCCGGCCTCGACCCGGCCCGGCCGCCCCGGACCTGGCCGGAGCTGGGCGCGGCGGCGACGAAGCTGCAGGCGGCCGGGGTGCCGTGCGGCTTCACCACCGACTGGCAGTCGTGGATCCAGATCGAGAACCTGAGCGCCTGGCACGACGTGCCCCTGGCCACCCGGGCCAACGGCTTCGGAGGCCTGGACGCCGAGCTCCGGATCAACAGCCCGCTGCACGTCAAGCACGTCGCCCAGATCGCCGAGTGGCAGAAGACGAAGACCTTCGACTACGGGGGCCGGCGCAACGAGGCCACGGCCAAGTTCACCAGCGGCGAGTGCGGGATGCTGACCGAGTCCTCCGCGGGATACGCCGGCATCAAGCGGACAGCCAGGTTCGACTTCGGCATCGGCATGCTGCCGTACTGGCCGGACGTCAAGGGGGCGCCCCGGAACACCATCATCGGCGGCGCCAGCCTGTGGGTCATGGCCGGCCACACGCCCCAGGCCTACCGGGGCGTGGCCCGGTTCTTCAGCTACCTGTCGTCGCCCGAGGTCCAGGCCGACTGGCACCAGTTCTCCGGCTACCTGCCCATCACCCGGGCGGCGTGGGAGCTGACGAAGCGGCAGGGCTTCTACGACAGGAACCCGGGCACGGAGGTCTCCATCCTCCAGATGACGGGCAGGGCGCCCACGGAGAACTCCAAGGGGCTCAGGCTCGGCAACTTCGCGCAGATCCGCGACGTGATCGACGAGGAGCTGGAGGCCGTCTGGGCCGGCAAGAAGTCCGCCAGGGACGCGCTGGACGCCGCCGTCCGGCGCGGCAACGAGCTGCTGCGCCAGTTCGAGCGGGCGAACCGGTAGGGATCGCCCCGCACCCCCGCGGGCGCCCCGCCCCTGGCCGGGCGCCGTCGCGGACACCGCGCATGGAGAAGCGGGCCGTCTTCCAGCACCGGCTGCTGCCGTACCTCCTGGTGATGCCCCAGATCGTCGTCACCCTGGTCTTCTTCTTCTGGCCCGCGTCGCAGGCCGTGCGGCAGTCGGTGCTGGCCGAGGACCCCTTCGGCCTCACCACCCGCTTCGTGTGGGCGGAGAACTTCCGGGGCCTGCTCCGCGACCCCGACTACCTGCGCGCCGCGGGGACCACCGCGGTCTTCAGCATCTCCGTGACCGCGCTGGCGCTGGCGAGCGCGCTGCTGCTGGCCGTGATGGCCGACCGCGTGATCCGCGGCGCCACCGTCTACCGCACCCTGCTCATCTGGCCCTACGCGGTGGCGCCGGCGGTGGCCGGGGTTCTCTGGCTCTTCCTCTTCAACCCCACGGTGGGCATCGTCTCCTTCGCGCTGCGCCAGGTGGGCTACCGGTGGAACCACCTGCTCAACGGCGGCGAGGCCATGCTGCTGGTGATCCTGGCCGCGGCGTGGAAGCAGGTGAGCTACAACTTCGTCTTCTTCCTGGCGGGGCTGTCGTCCATCGGACGGTCCGTGATCGAGGCGGCGGCCATCGACGGGGCCGGCCCGGCCCGGCGCTTCGTCGCCATCGTCTTCCCGCTGCTCTCGCCCACGGTGTTCTTCCTGGTGGTCGTCAACGTGGTCTACGCCTTCTTCGACACCTTCGGCATCGTCCACGCCGTGACGGGCGGGGGGCCGGCCGGCGCCACGCAGATCCTGGTGTTCAAGGTCTTCCGGGACGGCTTCGTGGGCTTCGACCTGGGCCGCTCGGCGGCCCAGTCGGTGATCCTGATGCTGGTCGTGATCGGGCTGACGGTGGCCCAGTTCCGCTACCTGGAGCGGCGGGTGCACTACTGAGATGGTCGAGCGCCAGCCCGTCCTCACCGTGCTCACCCACGTGGTCCTGGCCCTGGGGATCGCCGTGGTGGCGTTCCCCATCTACGTGACCTTCGTCGCCTCCAGCCACGCGCTGCCGGACGTGGTGCGCGCGCCCATGCCGCTCGCGCCCGGCGGCCACCTGGTGGAGAACTACTGGGGCGCCCTGACCGAGGGCCTCCGGACGGTGGGGGGCGCCCCGGTGGGCCGCATGCTGCTCAACAGCCTGGTCATGGCGCTGGCCATCGCGGCGGGGAAGATCGTCATCTCCCTGCTGTCGGCGTACGCCATCGTCTACTTCCGCTTCCCGTTCCGCATGGGCTTCTTCTGGATGATCTTCATGACCCTGATGCTGCCGGTCGAGGTGCGGATCGTGCCCACGTTCAAGGTGGTCTCCGACCTCGGGATGCTGAACTCGTACGGGGGGCTGACCATCCCCCTGATCGCCTCCGCCACCGCCACGTTCCTGTTCCGCCAGTTCTTCCTCACCGTGCCCGACGAGCTGCTGGAGGCGGCCCGCATCGACGGGGCGGGGCCGCTCACGTTCCTCAAGACCGTCCTGGTGCCGATCTCGCGGACCAACATCGCAGCGCTGTTCGTGATCCTGTTCATCTACGGCTGGAACCAGTACCTCTGGCCGCTGCTGATCACCACGGACCAGCGCATGGACACCATCGTGGTGGCCATCCACCGGATGGTCGCCGTGGCCGAGGCCCAGGTGGAGTGGCCCCGGGTCATGGCGACGACGATGCTGGCCATGCTGCCGCCCGTGGCGGTCGTGGTGCTGATGCAGCGCTGGTTCGTCAAGGGCCTGGTGGAGACCGAGAAGTGATGGCCGCGGGGGTCGCCGTCTGGGCCCTGGCGCTGGGCGCCCTGGCCGTGGGCGCCCTGGCGGGCGCGGCGGGCGGGTCGGCCC
>JBBIOF010000174.1:5513-5742 GCA_037443505.1 Candidatus Rokuibacteriota bacterium | reverse complement strand
GCCAGCCGGCCGCGATCAGAATCCCAGCGCGCGAGCCTCGCTCCGGAACCGCTCCACGTTGCGCAGCTTGACGCCCTCGTAGCCGCGGATGAGGTCGGGCAGCGAGGCCAGCTTCACGGCGCGCTCGTGGCTCTCGGGCGACAGCCCGACCAGGGCCTTGTCCACCAGCGCGCGGTACTCGCCGATCAGCGCCCGCTCCACCCGCCGCACGTGCGCGCGCCCGAACGGG
>JBBIOF010000174.1:0-5503 GCA_037443505.1 Candidatus Rokuibacteriota bacterium | reverse complement strand
CGCCTATTCCCTGCCGCCGCTGGATGTGCCCGACGAGCAGCCGGAAGACGCGGTCGAGCCACGGCTGGCCGAGGGCGATCTTCCTGCGCAGCCCGAGCGCCCGGAGGACCGGCGGGTGCAGGAGGTACCGCACCCGGACGCCGTCCGGGTACTCCTCGGCGAGCTGGGCCGGCCAGGCCTGCGCCAGGTGCAGCCGGGCCACCTCGTACTCGTCCTTGTAGGCCATGAGCTTGAAGAGGTAGCGGGCGACCGCCTCGCTCAGCCGGCTCTCGCCGGGCACCGCCGCCTGCTCGGCGCGCCGGACGTGATCGACGAACTCCACGTACCGCCGCGCGTACGCCAGGTCCTGGTAGGCGGCCAGCTCGGCGACGCGCACCTCCAGCAGGCGCCGGAGCTCGCCGGTGGCGCCGGCGGCGTCCACCAGCCGCCGCGCCTCCTCCGTGAGCGGCGCCGCCCGCTCGACGGCGCCCGCGCGGCGCCGGCAGGCGCTCCCGGCCCACTCCGGATCGACGACCGCCAGGCGCCCGGCGCGGAAGGCCTGGGTGTTCATCTGCACGGCCACGCCGTTCAAGGCGATGGCCTGCTCGATGGCCGCCGCGCTCACCGGGATGGCGCCGGCCTGGTAGGCCGCGCCCAGGACGATCAGGTTGGCGGCCATGTGGTCGTCGAACAGGGCCTCGGCCAGGCCCATGGCGTCCAGGTAGACGTTGTCGTCCTTCCGCGTGACGCGGTCGATGGAGGCGCGGAGCCCGCCCGGGTCGGGGAACTCGACGCCCGTGGAGGTCACCATGGCCCCCGTGGGCACCTGGCTGGTGGAGACCACGGCGATGGTCCGCTCCGGCCGGGCGTGGTCCAGATTCTGGGGGGCGGTCGCCACCAGGATGTCGAAGCCCAGGTAGGCGTCGGCCTCGCCCGCGGCCACCTTGGTGGAGACGTCCTCCGGCCCCTCGAGGATCTTCAGGTGCGAGACGACCGGGCCGCCCTTCTGGCTGAGGCCCGTCTGGTCGAGGCCCCGGACGTGCCGGCCGTCCAGCAGCGCCGCCGTGCCCAGGATCTGGTTGACCGTCACCACGCCGGTGCCGCCGATGCCCGTCATGAACACGTGGCACCGCGGGGGCACCCTGAGCGCCGGCTCCGGGAGCGGCCGGTCCACGGTGAACGCCCCGCGCTCGCGGCGCCGCGGCCCGCGCGGGATCACGGTGAGGAAGGACGGGCAGTCGCCGTCCAGGCACGAGTAGTCCTTGTTGCACGAGGACTGGTGGATCTGGGTCTTGCGCCCGAACTCGGTCTCCACCGGCTGGACGCTGAGGCAGTTGGACTTCACGCCGCAGTCGCCGCAGCCCTCGCACACGGCCTCGTTGATGTAGACCCGCAGGGCCGGGTCCGGCAGCCTGCGGCGCTTCCGGAGCCGGCGCTTCTCGGCCGCGCAGCGCTGGTCGTAGACCAGCGCCGTCACGCCCGGCGTGGCGCGCAGCAGGCGCTGGGCCTCGTCCAGGCGGTCGCGGTGCCACACCTCCACGCCGCGCGCCCAGCGCGCGCCCTTCGGGTACTTGCCCGGCTCGTCGGTCACGACGATGGTGCGCCGGACGCCCTCGGCCTCGAGCGCGCGCGTGAGGTCGGGCACGGGCAGCGCCCCGGCCGCGTCCTGGCCGCCGGTCATCGCCACCGCCGAGTTGTAGAGGATCTTGAAGGTGATGTTGGTGCCGGCCGCCACCGCCTGGCGGATGGCGAGCGAGCCGGAGTGGAACAGGGTGCCGTCGCCGAGGTTCTGGAAGAGGTGCGGCATCTCGGTGAACGGCGCCATGCCCACCCACTGCGCGCCCTCGCCGCCCATGTGGGTGATCCCCACGGTCCGGCGGCTCATGAACAGGGCCATGCCGTGACAGCCGATGCCGCCGCCTGCCAGGGAGCCCTCCGGCACCACCGTGGACCGGTTGTGCGGGCAGCCCGAGCAGAAGTAGGGCTGGCGGGCCAGCGTGAGGGGCTGCGGCCGGTCCCGGAGGGCCTCCAGCAGCGCGACCCGCGCCGTGATGGAGGGGAGCGGCACGCGCCGCTCCAGGCGCGTGGCCACGATGCGGGCGATGCGGTCGGCGTCCAGCTCCCCGTCGGCGGGCACCAGGGGCCGGCCCTCGGTGTCGTACTTGCCCACGACCCGCGGCCGCTCCGCCTGGTTGTAGAGGACGTCGCGGATGAACAGCTCCGTGAAGGCGCGCTTCTCCTCGACGACCAGCAGCTCCTCCAGCCCGCGCCCGAACTCGCGCACGATGCCCGGCTCCATGGGGAAGAGCATGCCGATGCGGAGCAGCCGGATGCCGTGGCGGCGGAGGGCCTCGTCGTCGAGCCCCAGGTTGCGGAGGGCCTCGCGGAGGTCGTAGTAGGTCTTGCCGGGCGCCGCGATGCCGAGCCACGCGTCGGGCGTGGGGACGGTGATCCGGTTGATGCCGTTGGCCGCGGCGAAGGCCCGGGCCGCCTCCAGCCGGCCGTAGTGGATCTCCCGCTCCGTCTCGAGCCCGAACGGCGGCAGCAGCATCAGGTTCTGCCGGGGCTCCCAGGGCCGCCCCTCGAAGGTGAAGCCCGGGTCGCGGACGGCGACGCGGTCCGGCGAGACCTCCGCGGTGCCGATCTCGTCGGCCACGTTGGTGACGATCTTGAAGCCCACCCAGCACCCGGAGTAGCGCGACAGCTCGAAGCCGAGCCGCCCGAGGTCCAGGACCTCCTGCACGTTGCCCGGGAAGAGCACCGGGAAGAGCGCGTCGTAGAAGGCGACCTCGGAGTGGGTGGGCAGCGTGGAGGACTTGGACAGCGGGTCGTCGCCGGCCACGGCCAGCACCCCGCCCAGGCGCCCCACGCCGGCGAAGTTGGCGTGCTTGAAGATGTCCCCCGTCCGGTCGACGCCGGGCCCCTTGCCGTACCAGACGCCCAGGACCCCGTCGTACCTGGCACCCGGGAACAGGTTGACGAGCTGGCTGCCGTAGACGGCGGTGGCGCCCAGATCCTCGTTGACCCCGGAGATGAAGACGACGTGGTGCTCGCGCAGCAGCTCCGCGTTGCGCTCCAGGGTGAGGTCGAGCCCGCCCAGCGGCGAGCCCCGGTAGCCGGAGATCAGGGTGGCGGTGTTGAGGCCCCGGCGGCGGTCGGCCCGGTGCTGGTCGATGGGGAGCCGGACCAGGGCCTGGATGCCGGAGAGGAAGATGGTGCCCTCTTCCTGGCGGTACTTCGCGTCCAGCGTGAAGGTCCGGGCGTGCGCCATGGGGGATGGTTCGATCGTATGATACGAGCCCGCCCCCGGTGAAGCAATCAGCGGGATGTCAGACCCCGTGTACGAGTCGCGTGATCCTGGGGCGCCACCCCGGGCCGGTGGCCCCGAGTCTTCGGGGGCCCGGGGGGCGGTCAGAGCCCCCCATCGATCAGGCCAGCAGGTCGAGGACCGTGCGGTCGAGCCGGGCGCTCTGCTCCAGCACCCGGGCGCTGGCCGTGAACGCCGCCTCGGCCACCATGGCGGCCACCATCTCGGCGGCCAGGTCCACCCCCTCCAGGACGCTCAGGGCGACCTGCGTCTGGACGCCGCCGGCTGCCAGGGCCGACGAGACGACCCGGGCGGGCGTGAAGCCCTCGGTGGACACGCTGGCCGCGTTGCGGGCGGCCACGTCGAGGCGGATCGAGGCGTCCCTGAGGCCTGTCCAGGCGACGCTGCGGGCGGGTCCGACGTTCATGGCCGGGCCTGTGATCGTCCGCCGCCCGCGCGGGCCGGAGCCCCGTGACGCCAGCAGCGGATCAGGCGCCGCGCCAGAGCCCCCGGCCGGCCTCGCGGGCGTCGCGCTGGAGCCTGAGGAAGAGGTCCTGGTAGCGGACGTTCGGCGGCACCGTCATCACCTGGGCGTAGCCGCGACGCACCAGCTCGGCGTTGACCATGGTGTCGCCCACCCACACGTAGGCCAGCAGCCGCCCGTAGCGGTCGCGGTGCTGCACGTCCAGCTCGAGCCTGACCCGCCTGCCCAGCAGGAGCTGCCGGTTCACGGCCAGCGCCTGCCGGCCGCCGGGCTCCTCGCCCTTCCGGGGATGGTGGATCTCCGGCGTGTTGACGCCGATGAGCCGGACCTTCTCGATGCGGTCGCCGATGCGGACGTGCACGGTGTCGCCGTCCACGACCCGCACGACCGTTCCTGCGAGGTCCTCCAGGCCCGCGGCCCAGGCCGCGGCGTCAGGCCGGGATGGCGGGACGAGCCGGGCCCACGGGACGACCCACGCGGCGGCGACCCCGAGGGCCAGCAGCAGGGCGACCCGTGCGGCGAGCGATCGCATGCCGCCACGGTGTCACCTTCCCGTGGCCGGCGTCAACTAACGGATACATCTGTGCACAAGTACTCGTAACAACAGCGACTTCCATCGCCCCGCTCCGGGGCGCGGGCCGCTCAGGCGAGCAGGGCGCGGTAGCGGGCTCCGAGGCGCTCGACCCTCCGGTCGGCGCCCTCCGCCTCGAGCATCCGGCCGAGCAGGCGCTCGACGCGCTCGACGACGTCGTCCCGCTCTCCGCCGGCGACCCCCGCGGCGATCATCGACTCCGCCAGCTCGACCTCGGTGGCGCCCCGGTCGGCGAAGACGCCCCGGAGGTGGGTCCATATCCGGTCGGACGGCGAGAGCGCGGCATCGCTTCCCGGGGCGCCCCGGAACACTTCCTCGTCCTGGGGGCGGCGGCGCGGCACCTCCTCGATCAGTCCTGCGAAGATTCTCATCCTCGGGGGGGATGGGCCCGTTCCGGGCGGATGGCCGGGACGACCCGGGCGCCGGCGGGCGAGGTCAGCCTGCGGACGGACATGCCGCGTGTGTATTCGGCACGACCGGGGCCCGGGCGGAGGGCGGGCCTCCGCACCCGGGCGCGAGCCGTCGATCACCTCTCCGGAAGGAGCCAGTCATGATCACGGCCGCGAGCATCCTCGGAGGGTTGATCGTCCTGGCCTCGTCCGTCCTGCTCGGCGCGAGCGCCCTCGGGCTGGCGCGGGCCGGCCACCGCGTCTCGGGCCTCGAGCGCGACGTGTCGTCGCTCCGGGCCGGCATCCGGGAGGCGCTGGCCCACCTGGGCCGCTGACGCTCCCGGGCCCCGCGGTGTCCGGCGCTCCAGCGCTTCGGCGACGCGCCGGCACACCTCGTCGAGGTGGAACGGTTTCGCCAGCACGAAGTCGGCCACCCCGGCGGATCCCTGGTCTGCTCCGGCGTCCCCCCAGCCGGTCACGACCCCCACCGGCCATCCGAAGCACCGCTTGACGGCCCGGGCGACTTCCCATCCCGACATCCCCGGCATCGCGATGTCGGTGACGACGAGGTCGAAGCGCTCGTGCTCGCACCTGGCCAGCCCCTCGGTGCCGCTCCCGGCCTCCACCACCGTGTGGCCGGCCGCCTCCAGGCAGGCGCGCAGGACCGCCCGGACGGCCGCGTTGTCGTCGACAACCAGGATCCGCCCCGGCGCCGTCGCCGCCGCGGGCACGCGCGTCCCGGCCGACCGCGG
>JBBIOF010000173.1:0-5757 GCA_037443505.1 Candidatus Rokuibacteriota bacterium | reverse complement strand
CATCGCCGGAGAGTCCCACCCCCGGCCCCGCCTCCGGGCGCACCACCACCACGCGCGCCCGGGCGTGATACGCGCAGGGCAGCCCGGCGGCCGCCGCCGCCTCCGCGACCGCCGGCTCCGCCCGCGTGGCGACCACGTTGACGTGGTCGGCCGCCAGCCGGGAGACGATCTCCACCACCTGCTCCGGCGTCTTGCCCTGGCAGAAGACGGCCTCAGGGGCCCCCGCACGGAGCGCCCGGTGGCGGTCCACCTTGGCGAAGCCCAGGTCCTCGAAGGGCAGGCGCCTGAGCCGCTCCACCGCCGCCTCGATCCCGAGACGGCCGGCCTGGACTTCGGCCAGCAGGGCTTCGAGTGCTTTCTTATCCACTGGCCTTCTTTTTCAATTCCAGCAAGAGATTCGCGCTTCCAGACCTGAACCCGGCGAGGTCCACCGCCACGTACGGGTAGCCCAGCTCGCGGAACCTCGCCAGGACGGCCTCGCGGACGGCGGGCTCCCAGAGCCGCCCCACCTCCTCGAGCGGCACCTCGAGCCGCGCCAGGCGGTCATGGTGGCGGACACGGAGCTGCCGGAACCCCAGCGCGCGCAGGCACTCCTCGGCCGCCTCCACCCGGCGGAGCTTGTCGGCGGTGATGCGGTCGCCGTACTGGAAGCGGGAGCTGAGGCACGCGAACGAGGGCTTGTCCCACGTGGCCAGGCCGAGCGCGCGCGACAGGTCGCGGATCTCGGCCTTCGTGAGCCCGGCCTCCACCAGCGGGGCGCGCACGCCGCGCCGGCGGGCCGACTCCATGCCGGGACGGTGGTCGCCGAGGTCGTCCACGTTGGCGCCGTAGGCGAGCCAGCGGCACCCCTCGCGCGCGGCGATGGGCGCGAGGGTCGTGAAGAGCTCCTCCTTGCAGAAGAAGCAGCGGTTCGCCGGGTTCCGCGCGTAGTCGGGATTGTCCAGCTCGCGGGTCCGGACCACCAGGTGGCGCATGCCCAGGCCCGCCGCGATGGCCCTCGCCTCCTCCAGCTCGCGGGCGGGATACGTCTCGGAGTCGGCGGTGGCCAGCAGGGCCCGGTCGCCCAGCGCGTCCCGGGCGGCCCGGGCCAGCAGCGTGGAGTCCACGCCTCCCGAGAAGGCGACCAGCACGCTCTCCATCTCCCGGAGCACGCCGAGGAGCGCCGCGTACTTGTCCTGGCTCATCGCCGCCCCGGCGTCAGCCTTCCAGCCGGATCAGGTCCTGGAAGGCCGCATAGCGCTGGGCGATCTCCTCCGGGCCGAGCCGGGCCAGGCGGTTCAGCGAGAAGTCCTCCACCGTGAAGGAGGCCATCACCGAGCCGTACACCACCGCGCGCCGCACCGTGGCGTCGTCGATCCGGTCCTGCGCGGCCAGGTAGCCCATGAACCCGCCGGCGAACGTGTCGCCCGCGCCGGTGGGGTCGTAGACGGACTCCAGCGGGTAGGCGGGCACGATGAAGAACGCGCCGTTGGAGACCATCAGGGCGCCGTACTCCCCGCGCTTGACGACGACGGTCCGGGGCCCCATGCCCGCGATCACGCGCGCGGCCTTGACCAGGTTGGGCTCCCGGGCGAGCTGCCGCGCCTCGCCGTCGTTGATGGTGACCACGTCCACCTCGGCCAGCACCCGCACCAGGGCGTCCCGCTTGCCCTGGATCCAGAAATTCATGGTGTCCAGCGCCACCAGGCGGGGCCGCCGCTCCATCTGCCCCAGCACGTCGAGCTGGAGCTCCGGGTCGATGTTGGCGAGGAACAGGTAGGGGGCGCGCCGGAGGTCGTCGGCCAGGCGCGGCTTGAAGTCGGCGAACACGTTGAGCTGGGTGTCCAGGGTCCGGGCCTCGTTCAGGTCGTAGCCGTACTGGCCGCTCCAGCGGAAGGTCCGGCCCCGGGCCACCTGGAGGCCCCCCAGGTCCACGCCCCGCCCCTCGAGCAGCCGCAGGTGCTGCTCGGGAAAGTCCTCCCCCACGGTGGCCACCAGCCGGACCCGCGTGAAGAAGCTCGCGCAGTAGGAGAAGTAGGTCGCCGAGCCGCCCAGCGCCTCCCGCACCCGGCCGAAGGGCGTCTCGACGTCGTCGAGCGCGACCGAGCCCACCACCACCAGGTCAGCCACGGCGGCGCCCCCTGCCCGTCCGTGCCCGCGGGCGGGCCGCCCGGTCCTCCGGGAAGTACTTGCCGATGAGCAGCTCGAGCCGCCGGCGCGTGGCGGGCGGGAACGCCTTCCGGCTGGTGATCACGGCGTTCCGCAGCAGCGACGGGCACGCGCACGTGCGCGGCGGCGCCACCGCGGGCACCAGGCGGCGCAGCACGTCCCGGGCAACCTCCACGTTGCGCATGAGGTTCTGGACGACCGCCTCGACGCTCACGGCTTCGTGCGCGTCGTGCCAGACGTCGTAGTCGGTGGCCAGCGCCAGGGTCGCGTAGCAGAGCTCCGCCTCCCGCGCGAGCTTGGCCTCCGGCATGTTGGTCATGCCGATGACGTCCACGCCCCAGCTCCGGTAGATGCGGGACTCGGCCCTGGTGGAGAACTGCGGCCCCTCGATGCAGAGGTAGGTGCCGCCCCGGTGGACGGTGGCGCCCGCCTGACGCGCGGCCTTCTCCAGGAGCCCCGCCAGGCTCGGGCACACGGGCTCGGCCATGCCCACGTGGGCCACGATGCCGTCGCCGAAGAAGGAGGACACCCGGCGCCGGGTGGCGTCGAAGAACTGGTCGGGCACCACCAGGTCCAGGGGGCGGATCTCCTCCCTCATGCTGCCCACCGCCGACACCGAGACCACCCACTCGGCCCCCAGCGCCTTGAGCCCCCAGACGTTGGCCCGGAAGTTGAGCTCCGACGGCATCAGCCGGTGACCCCGGCCGTGGCGCGCCAGGAAGATGACGGGCCGGCCGTCCAGCCGCCCCGTGCAGTACTCGTCGGAGGGGTCGCCGAACGGCGTGCGCACCCTCCGCCAGCGCACGTCCGTGAGGCCGGCCAGCTCGTAGAGCCCGCTGCCGCCGATGATGCCGACCGCCGGCTCGGTCACGCGAGCCTCCCGCGGGCGCGGTCCTCGCCGGCGCCGGTCACCTGCACCGCCACGACCCGGCGCATGAGGTCGTCGGGCCCGTCGAACACCACCTCCGCGTAGTTGCCGGTGAGGCCCACGAGGCCCCCCGTCGCCCTGTCTCGGGTCTCCAGCACGAGCACCTCCTGGGTCGTTCCCACCAGCCCCCGGCGGAAGGCCAGGCTCCTGGCCCTGGCGACCTCGCGCAGCGCGCGGGCGCGGGCGGCGACGACCCGGGGCGCCACGCGGCCGTCGAGCCGCGCCGCCTCGGTTCCCTTCCGGTCGGAGTACGGGAAGACGTGGAGATAGGTGAAGGGCAGCGACTGCACCAGAGCCAGCGTCGCCTCGAAGTCGGCGTCGTCCTCGCCGGGGAAGCCGGCGATCACGTCGGCGCCGAGCCCGAGGCCCGGGATCTCGGCGGCCAGGCGCTCCACGAGCCTCCGGTACATGGCCGCCGTGTAGGGTCGCCGCATGCGACGGAGCACGCGGTCGCTCCCGCTCTGGAGCGGCACGTGCAGGTGGGGCGCGACCACCGGCGACCCGGCGATGACCTCGATCAGGTCGGGGGTGAAGTAAGGGGGCAGGATCGAGCTCAGGCGCAGCCACCGAAGGCCGGGCACCGCCGCCGCCCGACCCACCAGCGCGGCGAGGGTCGTGGGCGGATCGAGGTCGCGCCCGTAGTGTCCGAGGTCCACGCCGGTCAGCGTGACGTCGCGGTAGCCGGCCTCCGCGAGCGCGCGGACCTGGTCCAGCACCGCCCCGGGCTCCCGGCTCCGGGACGCCCCGCGCGCGTACGGCACGATGCAGAACGCGCAGCGGTGCTGGCAGCCGTCCTGGACCTTCACGAAGCCGCGGGACCGGCCGCCCGGCCGGGCGGAGGCCGCCGGGACGGCGCGGACGCCGGCGATGTCCGAGACGTGCACTGCCGGGGTCGGGGCCCGGTCGCCGGCCAGCAGGCGCTCCAGCAGGTCGGGCAGCCGGGGCTTGTCGGCGTTGCCCAGCACCAGGTCCACCCCGGGCACCCGGGCCGCCGCGGCCGGATCGACCTGGGCCCAGCACCCCGTCACGACCACCCGCGCGCCCGGGCTCCGCCGGACCGCGCGGTGGATCGCCTGGCGGTCGGAGAAGTCGGCCCGCGCCGTCACGGTGCAGGTGTTCACCACGACGACGTCGGCGGGCTCGTCGAGGGGCACCGTGGCGAACCCCCGGGCCTCCAGCGCCGCCTGCAGCTCCAGCGAGTCCACCTGGTTCAGGCGGCAGCCGACCGTGGCGAAGGCGACGGTGCGCGTCACGCCGGCACCGGCTCGCGGAGCTGGCCGCAGGCCGCGCCGATGTCCTCGCCCTTGCTCCAGCGGACGGTGGTCGTGATCCCCGCGTCGAGGAGGATGGACTGGAACGCCAGGATCCCCGCCAGCGGGGGCCGCCGGAACTCCGCGCCCTCCCAGTCGTTGAACGGGATCAGGTTGACCTTGGCCCTGAGCCCGCGCACCAGACGTGCCAGGCGCCGGGCGTCCTCCGCGGAGTCGTTGACGCCGTCCAGCAGCACGTACTCGAAGAACACGCGCTGCCGCGGCGCCAGGGGGTACCGCCGGACCGCGTCCAGCAGCGCCTCGAGGTTCCACGAGCGGTTGACGGGCATGAGCCGCGACCGCACCTCGTCCGTGGCCGCGTGGAGCGAGACGGCCAGGTTCACCCTGAGGTCCTCGCGGGCCAGCCGGTCGATGCCGCTCGCCAGCCCCACCGTCGAGACCGTGATGCGGCGCGGCGAGTAGCCCATGCCGAGCCGCGCGTCCGTGAAGATCCTGAGCGCGGGAACCAGCGCCTGGAGGTTGGCCAGCGGCTCCCCCATGCCCATGAAGACCAGGTGGGTGACGCGCTGGCCGTCCTCCAGCAGCGCGCCGGCGGCCATGAGCTGCCCCACGATCTCGCCCGCCGTCAGGTTGCGCTCGAGCCCCATGGTGCCGGTGAGGCAGAAGGCGCAGCCGTAGCCGCAGCCCACCTGGGTGGACAGGCACAGGGTCATCCGGTCCTCGCCGGGCATGAGGACCGCGCTCACGCGCGCGCCGTCCTCCAGCCGGAAGACCAGCTTCCGGCTGCCGTCCAGCGACGGGGTCGCCCGCTCGACCTCGGGCAGGGCGACCACCGCGCGCTCGCCGAGCGCCTCGCGGAAGTCGCGGGGCAGGTCCGTCATGGCGTCGATGGACACGACGCCCTTGCGGTAGATCCAGGTCGCGAGCTGGCGGCCGCGGTAACGGGAAGCGCCGAGCTCGACGGCCAGCTCTTCCAGGGCGGTGGGCGTCATCCCGACGAGATTGATGCGGGACATCGCACGAAGGATATCACGAGGGCCCGGCGCCGGTTTTCCACACGGCCTGTGACGGACCGGTGGATAACCATGTGGGTCGCGCGAACCGGCGGGCCGATTTCCGGGCACTTAGACCGGATCGCCCACCGGGTGAGCAGCGGGATGGACCACGAGGTACAGATCGAGCAGGTTGGTGTTGGTCGGGCCCGACACCACCAGGTCGCCCGCGGCGGCGAGGACGTGGTGGGCGTCGTTGTCGTCGAGCCCCGCCTCGGGGTCGCGGCCAGCGCTCCGCGCCCGGGCCGCCGTCCCCGCGTCCACCAGCCCCCCGGCGGCATCGGTGGGGCCGTCGGTGCCGTCGGTGCCCGCGGCCAGCACCACCAGCGGCTCGTCCTCCCGCAGCGCGAGCGCCGCC
>JBBIOF010000172.1:0-5759 GCA_037443505.1 Candidatus Rokuibacteriota bacterium | reverse complement strand
AGGCGCCGGCCTGAGTCGCGCGCCCTACCGCTCGTCCGGCCTGGCGGGCGCCGCGGCCACCGCCGGGTCCCGACCGGCCCGGCGCTGCGACATCTCGATCAGCGAGCGCAGGTAGTTCTCGTTGAGCGGCTTGCCGATGCAGGCGTAGGCACCGGACTCCTCGGCGGCGCTGAGGAGGTCGGCGCCGAGGCCCGTCATGACGATGACGGGCAGGTCCGGGTGGCTCCGGTGGATGCGCCGCAGCGCCTCGATGCCGCCGATGCCCGGCATGACCACGTCGAGCAGGACCACGTCGGGAGGGAACTGGTGGACGGCCTCGACCGCCGCCTCGCCGCTCGACGCCACGTCCACGCGGTAGCGGGTCCCCCAGAGCGGGATCAATTCGGAGAGGAACGCCGCGACGAGGGGATCGTCGTCCACCACGAGCACCCTGACCGAGCCCCCCTCGCGAGAATCCATCACCTCCGGTGATCGCACTGTCCGGCCGCTTTCCGGAGGGCGGTGGCTCAGGAAGCGCCGCGCCGCCGCTCCGGTTCCTCCAGGTCGACGATGGCCCAGCCGATGGCGTCGAGATCCCCGCTGATGTCGCGGACCCGACGGTCGGCCCTCCGCCGCTCCACCTCGGGCGCGGCGGCGGCGGCGCGCCGGTCGCCCTCCCGGCGGTCGAGGATGACCGGGATCCCGTCCTCGGCGGCGAGCCGCTTGAGGTAGGCGTAGAGGTCGGGCCGCCTGCGAGAGACGACGTAGAGCAGATTCCTCAGCATCGATCCCCTCCCCGCCGCCACTATTGCCGCCCGGCCCGCCCATCCGCAATGCCCGGAACAGTGCCGACCGCCCGGAAACCTGGCGGTCGGCGGTCGGGACCGGCAGGTTGACACGGCGCTCGAGCCGGGCCTATAAGTAGAGCGCTTTCTGGGCCGTTCGGCCTACCCGACGCACCTTCCGAGGGAGAAGAGCGAGCGTGATCGCGTCCCCGGAACCGGTCCTCGCCGTGCGTGACCTGAGCGTGCGCTTCGGCGGCATCGTGGCGCTCGACGCCGTCGGCTTCGAGGTCGAAGAGGGCCAGATCGTCGGGCTCATCGGCCCCAACGGCGCCGGCAAGACGACGGTCTTCAACTGCCTGAGCCGGCTCTACACCCCGGACCGCGGCGAGATCCGCTTCGCGGGGCGCTCGCTCCTGGACCTGCCCGCCCACCGCATCCCGGGCCTGGGCATCGGCCGCACGTTCCAGAACCTGGCCCTCTTCCCCTCCATGACGGTGCGGCAGAACGTCATGGTGGGCGCCCATCCCCGGACGCGGAGCGACTTCCTGTCGAACGCCCTGCGGCTCCCGTGGGTGCGCCGGGAGGAGGCCGCCATCCGCGCCGCGGCCGACGAGGCGCTCGCCTTCCTCGACCTCGAGGCCGTTGCGGACCACCCGGCGGCGGGCCTGCCGTTCGGGACGCTCAAGCGCGTGGAGCTGGCGCGGGCCCTGGCCGGCCGGCCGCGGCTGCTCCTGGTGGACGAGCCCGCGGGCGGGCTGAACCACGAGGAGGTCACGGCGCTGGCCAAGACGCTCCGGGCCGTCCGCGACGCGCGGGGCGTCACGGTGCTGCTCGTCGAGCACCACATGGGACTGGTCATGCAGGTCTCCGACCGCGTCGTCGTGCTCGACTTCGGCCGGAAGATCGCCGACGGCGCGCCGGCCGACGTGCAGCGGAACCCGGAGGTGATCCGGGCCTACCTGGGCCGCGACGAGCGCGCGGGCGGTCGCGACTGATGGCGCTCCTGGAGGCCGCGGCCCTCGAGGCGCGGTACGGCCCCACCTTGGTGCTGCACGGGCTGGACTTCGCCGTGGAGGAAGGCGGGATCACCACCATCCTCGGCGCCAACGGCGCGGGCAAGACGACGACGCTCCGGGCGGTGTGCGGGCTGGTCCGGACGGCCGGGGAGATCCGCCTCGCCGGGCGGCGCATCGACGGCAGGCCCACCGAGGACATCGTCCGCCTGGGCGTGGCCCACGTGCCGGAGGGGCGGGGCACGTTCATGGAGCTGACGGTGGAGGAAAACCTGCGGCTCGGCGCCTACGCCCGGCGCGACCGCGGCGCCGTGGCCGGAGACCTGGAGCGCGTTTACCGCTACTTCCCCGTCCTCCGCGAGCGCCGGCGGCAGCTGGCGGGCACGCTCTCGGGCGGCGAGCAGCAGATGCTGGCCGTGGCCCGGGCGCTCATGGCCCGACCGCGCCTGCTGCTCCTCGACGAGCCGTCCCTGGGGCTCGCGCCCCTGGTGGTGCAGGAGATCTTCCGCATCGTGCGCGCCATCAACCGCGAGGACGGCGTGAGCGTCCTGCTGGTGGAGCAGAACGCCGCCATCGCCCTGGACCTCGCCGACCGGGCCTACCTCCTGGAGACGGGCCGGGTCGTGCGCTCGGGCGCCGCCGCGGACCTGCGGCGCGACGATGCCGTCCGGCGCGCCTACCTGGGGTACTGAGCCGTGGAGACCTTCCTCCAGCAGGTCGTCTCGGGCCTCGCCACGGGCGGCATCTACGGCAGCCTGGCCCTGGCGCTGGTCATGATCTACCAGGCCACGGACGTCGTGAACTACGCCCAGGGCGAGATGGCGATGTTCAGCACGTACCTGGCGTGGACGCTCATCAACGCCGGCGCGCCGTACTGGGCGGCCTTCCTCGCCACGCTGGTCATCGCCTTCGCCGGCGGGCTCCTGATCGAGCGCGTGGTCATCCGGCCCGTGGAGAACGCGCCCATCCTCACCATCGTCATCGTATGCATCGGCCTGCTGGTGATCCTCAACAGCCTGGCGGGCTGGATCTACTCCTACATCCAGAAGCCGTTCCCCAGCCCCTTCCCCTCGCGGCCCATCCGCATCGGGTCCATCGTGTTCGGCGCCCACGACCTGGGCGCCATCGGCGTCACGCTCGTGGTGCTCCTCCTCCTCTACCTCTTCTTCCGCCACACCACGCTGGGCCTCGCCATGCGCGCCGCCGCCCAGAACCCCGTGTCGAGCCGGCTCTGCGGCATCCGCGTGGGCTGGATGCTGGCCGTCGGGTGGGGGCTGGCGGCCGCGGTCGGGGCCGTGGCGGGCATGATGGTGGCGCCCATCGTGTTCCTCGACCCCAACATGATGGCCGGCATCCTCATCTACGCCTTCGCCTCGGCCACCCTGGGCGGCTTCACCAGCCCGGGCGGGGCGGTGGTGGGCGGCCTCGTCGTGGGCGTGGTGGAGAACCTCGCGGGCACCTACGTCACCTTCATCGGGACCGAGCTCAAGCTCACCACCGCGCTGGCCGTGATTCTCGTCGTGCTGCTGGTCAAGCCGAGCGGCCTCTTCGGCCGGGCCGCCGTCCGGCGGGTGTGATGCGCGCGGCGTGGCTCGCGCTGGGGCTGGTGCTCGCCGGGGCCGCGGCCGCGCTGCCGTTCCTCCTGAGCGGCTTCCGGCTCTTCCAGTTCACGCAGGTCTTCGTCTACGCCATCGCCCTCCTCGGCCTCAACGTCCTCACCGGCTACAACGGGCAGATCTCGCTGGGGCACGGGGCGTTCTACGCCGTGGGCGCCTACGCCGCGGCCGTCATGATCGACCGGTGGGGCATCGCCTACGGCTGGACCATCCCCGCGGCCGGCCTCCTGTGCTTCGCCGTCGGGTTCCTGTTCGGCGTTCCCGCCCTGCGCCTGGAAGGGCTCTACCTCGCGCTGGCCACCTTCGCCCTGGCCCTGGCCGTGCCGCAGATCCTCAAGTACTTCGAGCACTGGACGGGCGGCTCCCAGGGCATCGTGCTCTCCCGGCCCGAGCCCCCGCGCGGCCTCGGCCTCACCGCCGACCAGTGGCTCTACTACCTGGCCCTGGGCGTCCTGGCGGTGCTCTTCGTCCTGGCGCGGAACCTGCTCCGCGGGCGGACGGGGCGGGCCATCGTCGCCATCCGCGACAACCCCATCGCCGCGCGGGCCATGGGCGTGAACAGCGCGCTCTACAAGTCGCTCACCTTCGGCGTGAGCGCCGCCTACACCGGCGTGGCCGGTGCCCTGGGCGCGCTCGCCGTCGCCTTCGTCGCCCCCGACGCCTTCAACGTGTTCCTCTCCATCACGTTCCTGGTGGGGATCGTCATCGGAGGCCTGGCGTCGGTCTCGGGCGCGCTGTGGGGCGCCCTGTTCATCCAGTTCGTCCCCAACTGGGCCCAGGACATCTCCAAGGCCGCGCCCTGGGCCATCTACGGCGTCTTCCTGATCCTGTTCATGTACGCGATGCCCCGCGGCATCGCCGGCGCGCTCGGCCAGGCCCGCGCGCGGCTGGCCCGCCCCGGGAGGCAGAAAGGAGGCCCCTCATGGACCGGAGACGCTTCGTGCTCGCGCTGGTCCTGATCCTCGCCGCCGCCGGCCCGGCCCTCGCCGCCGACATGCCGGGCGTGACGGCGACCGAGATCAAGATCGGGCACACCAACCCCTACAGCGGCAACGCCTCCGCCTACGGCACCATCGGCAAGGTGGAGGCGGCGTATTTCCGGAAGGTCAACGAGGAGGGCGGCATCAACGGCCGGAAGATCACCTTCATCTCCTACGACGACGCCTACAGCCCGCCCAAGACCGTGGAGATGGTGCGGCGGCTGGTGGAGCAGGACCAGGTCGCCTTCATCTTCCAGACGCTGGGGACGCCCACCAACAGCGCCATCCACCGGTACGTGAACCAGCAGAAGGTCCCCCACCTGTTCGTGGCGACCGGCGCCACCAAGTGGGGTGACCCGAAGAACTTCCCGTGGACCATGGGCTGGCAGCCCACCTACCAGACCGAGGGCCACATCTACGCCCAGTACGTGCTCAAGAACGTGCCCGACCCGAAGATCGGCATCCTCTACCAGAACGACGACTACGGCAAGGACTACCTCAAGGGCTTCAAGGACGGCCTGGGGGACGCCGCCCGCAAGCTGATCGTCCTGGAGCAGAGCTACGAGGTGACCGACGCCACCATCGACTCGCAGATCGTCAACCTCAAGAACAGCGGGGCCAACGTCTTCTTCAACGTCACCACGCCGAAGTTCGCCGCCCAGGCCATCAAGAAGGCGCACGACATCGGCTGGAAGCCGCTGCACCTGCTCAACAACGTGTCGTCCTCGGTGGGCGCGGTGCTCAAGCCCGCGGGGCTGGACGCCGCCAGGGGCATCATCACCACCCAGTACCTCAAGGACCCCACCGATCCCCAGTGGAAGAACGACCCCGGCTTCAAGGAGTGGCTGGCGTTCATGAAGAAGTACTACCCCGAGGGCAACACCCAGGACGGCTTCAACGTCTACGGCTACACCGTGGCCCAGACGCTGGTCCACGTCCTCAGGCAGGCGGGCAACGACCTCTCTCGTGCCAACATCATGAAGCAGGCCGCGGCCATCAGGGACCTGTCGCTGCCCATGCTGCTGCCGGGAATCAAGATCAACACCGGCCCGGCCGACTTCTACCCGATCGAGCAGGAGCAGCTCGCCCGCTTCGACGGCGAGCGCTGGGTGCTCTTCGGCCAGGTCTACGACGCCAGCAAGAAGTAGCGGCCCCGACGGGCGTCCGTGCGCCCGGGTCCCTGGCCCGGGCCACGGACGTCCCGCAGCCTCGCCGGCCCCTTCCCGGTAAGAGATACAACCCGGCGGCGGGGCCGGCGTCCCGTCGCTGCGCGGCCCGGGCCTTGCACCGCTCCTTGCCGAAGGAGGGCGTCATGAACGCACTGCAGCAGGCGGGAGCCGTGCTGGCGGCCCTGGCCATGGCCGGCGGGACGGCGTTCGCCCAGGG
>JBBIOF010000171.1:0-5832 GCA_037443505.1 Candidatus Rokuibacteriota bacterium | reverse complement strand
CCTGCGGCAGGGGCTCCGGGGCCGGGCTTGACGGGCGCGGCGGCGCCGGCCGCCGGCGCGCCGCACTGGTCGCAGAAGCGGGCGGTGGGCCGGAGGGGCGTTCCGCAGACCGGGCAGGACCGGGGCAGGGCTGCGCCGCAGTTCTCGCAGAACTTCGCCGATTCCCGGTTGGCGTGCCGGCACCCCGGGCAGGTCACGGGGCCAATCGTACCACTGCCATAGGTCGATCGACGGGGACACTGGACGCGGGGCAGCAGGCCAGCTGGGTCTGCCCCCGCCCGCGAGAAGCGGAGCCGGCCGGCCGGGACCGGCCGCCGGGCGAGGGTCTGAGGGCGGACGGTCAGGCGGCCGGGGTCACCGGCAGAGCCGCTCCCACAGCCGGTCGATCGAGGAGCGCCAGCGCCGGTCGAGCCGCCAGAGGCCGGCCTCGCGCGCGTACGCCAGGGCCAGCGCCACCTCGTCGGGGTCGGGCTCGCGGGCGATCTCCGCGTACTTCGGGTCGGTCCGCGCCTTCCAGGCGGGAGCGTACTGCTCCATCACGTTGACGTAGGTGTCGCGGCTCAGCCCGCCCAGCCAGCCCAGGATGCTGCGCGTGTCGTCCAGCATGCCGGGCATCACCAGGTGGCGCACCAGCACGCCGCGCACGGCCAGGCCGTCCTCGTTGACCGAGAGGTCCCCCACCTGGGCGTGCATGGCGCGGAGGACGTCGCGGGCGACGTCGGGGTAGTCCGGCGCGAGGAGGTAGCGGCGGGCCCGCTCGCGGTCCCAGAGCTTGAAGTCCGGCATGTAGACGTCCACGACGCCGTCCATCAGGCGGATGCTCGCCAGGCTGTCGTAGGCGCTGGTGTTGTAGACCAGGGGCAGGCGCAGGCCGCCCTCGACGGCAAGGGGCAGCGCCTCCAGGATCTGGGGCACCACGTGCTCGGGCGTCACGACGTTGATGTTGTGGCAGCCCCGGGCCTGGAGGTCGAGCATCATCCGCGCGAGGTCCCCGGGCCCGACCTCCTCGCCCTCCCCCAGCTGGCTGGTCTCGAAGTTCTGGCAGAAGACGCAGCGCAGGTTGCACCACGCGAAGAAGATGGTCCCCGAGCCCCGCCAGCCCCGCAGCACGTCCTCCTCGCCGAAGTGCGGGAAGCAGGCCGACACGCGGGCGTGACGGGCGGACCGGCAGACGCCGACGCGGCCGGCCCGGCGGTCCACGCCGCAGTCGCGCGGGCAGAGGGTACACGCGCGCAGGGCCTCGAGCGCCTCGTCCACCTTCTCGCGGAGCAGGCCGCGCTCCCAGGTCTCGAGGTAGGCGGGCACCCACCCGCGCGACGGGACGACGAACCGCCCGTCCCCGTGGACCTCGCGCGGGATCACTCCCCGGCTTCCTTCCCTCACGTGGCGCGCCTCCTCAGGGAGCATACCGCGCCAGGCGCGGTCACGCCGCCCTTGACCTGGCCGGCCCCCGCGCCTACCCTCGCCGCCGGCGAGGAGGCGCCCATGCACTTCGGACTTCAGCTCTCGGTTCAGCACCTGCCCGGCGATCCCCAGGACGCGCGCTTCCGCGACCACCTGGAGCAGGTGCGCCTGGCCCGCGCGGTGGGCTTCCGCTCCGTCTGGGCGAGCCAGCACTACCTCTCCGATCCCTTCACGTACTTCCAACCCGTGCCCACCCTCGCCCGCGTGGCGGCGGAGGCCGACGGCATGGACCTGGGGACCGGCGTCCTGCTCCTGCCGCTCCACCACCCGGTGGACGTGGCCGAGCAGCTCGCCACCCTCGACGTGATCGCCGGCGGCCGCCTGGTGGTGGGCGTGGGGCTCGGCTACCGCGACGTCGAGAACCGGGCGCTGGGCCTCGACCCGCGGGACCGCGCCGGCCGCCTGGAGGAGGGGCTGGCGCTGCTCGAGCGCCTGTGGACGGGAGAGCCGGTGACGTTCGAGGGACGGCACTTCAACCTGCGCGACGTGCGCATCTCCATGCCGCCGCTCCAGCGCCCCCGCCCGCGCCTCTGGCTGGCGGCCAACGCCGACGCGGGGGTGCGGCGCGCGGCCAGGCTGGCCGACGCCTGGCTCATGAACCCCCACGCCACGCTGGCCACCCTGGAGCGCCAGGTGGCCCTCTTCCACGCGGAGCGGCGGCGCCTCGGCCGGCCCCCTGCCGCCGAGGTCCCGCTGATCAAGGAGTGCTACGTGGCCCCCGGCGCGCGGACCGCCGTCGAGGAGGCGCGCCCGTTCCTCGAGCCGAAGTACCGCGCGTACCGGCGCTGGGAGCAGGACAGGGCCCTGCCCGCGGGCGAGCGGTTCGACCTCGACTTCGAGGAGCTGGCCCGCGACCGCTTCCTGCTGGGCGACCCGGTGCGCGTCCGCGAGGAGATCGAGCGCTACCGCGAGGCCCTGGGCGTGACCGCGATGATCTTCCGGCTGCAGTGGCCGGGGATGGAGCAGGCGAAGGTGCTGCGCTCTATCCGGCTGCTCGGTGAAGCGGTGCGACCGCGCCTCGCGTCACGGTGAGGGGGGTCGCGGGACGCCGCTCGACCAGCCGCCGCACGCGCGCGGCGGTCAGCCGGAGCGAGTGGGCCAGCAGGCAGGCGCCCAGGAGCGGCGCGGCCGTGATCCACACGAACGCCAGGAAGAGCTGGACCTGGCTCGCCATCCCGGGAAGCGGGCCGGCCACCAGGGCGAGGCCCAGGTAGGACGCCAGGGGGATCGCGCACACCGCGGGCACGACGCTGAGGCGCAGGGACAGCGCCGCCATGCGGTCGGCGGTGGCGGCGAGCGATCGGGCGAACTGCTCCACCTGGGCGTCGTGCCTGACCCGCTGGCGGGCCAGCCAGCCGCGGTCCCACCGGGCCGTCACGACGCGGATGGCGACGTGCGCCACGGCGCACACGCCGAGACTGACCAGTCCGAGGACGAACAGGGTCGGTGCGGTCATCGGTGCCATGCCCGCCGCGTCGTGCACGAACGATGCCACGCCCGCGGGGCGGCTATCTCCGTGTCGCCGCACGCCGGTTCGGGCGCGTCCCCGGTGACACCGCGGCCGGCCGACGCCGAAATGTCACCCCGCCTCCTCCGGAGCCGCCGGCCTCGCGCGGCGGGGGCGCCGCGCGAGCCGCCAGCGCACGCCGACGGGAGCCGCCACGGTGGTCCCCAGCACCATGACGACGATGGCAGAGAACACGGCCGGTGAGAGCAGCGGCGCCCCGTCGAGCGTGAGAGCCGTGCCGATGCCGGCGAAGATCAGCCCCACCTCACCGCGCGGCACCATGCCGAACGCGACGGTCAGGCGGTCGACGCCTCTGCTGACCACGCCGAGCCCGCAGGCGAGCTTGCCGGCCAGGCCGGCCGCGGTGAGGGCGCCGGCCAGCAGCAGGGCCCGCGGCCCGGCCAGGCTCGCCGCGTCCACCTGCAGCCCCATCAGGACGAAGAACAGCGGGACGAAGAGGCTCGACAGCGGGCGGAGGAGCTCGGCGAGGGTGGCGTCCTCCGCGCGCGTCCGCACGCCCTCCCCGTAGGGATCGAGCATGACGCCGGCCGCGAACGCGCCCACGATGGCGGCGAGCCCGAGGCGCTCGGCGGCCCAGGCCAGCGCGAAGCAGAGCGCGAGGCCGAACACCAGCATCGACTCGGGGTGACCGGTCCGGGCGGCCAGCCGCACGATCGGCGACGACAGGTGGCGCCCCAGGCCGATGGTGAGGCCGAGGAAGAGGGCGGCGCGCAGCAGGATCCCGCCCACCTGCCACGCCGACACGCCGCCACCGCCCGCCGCGGCGGCCGTGACCATGCCGCTCACCACCGCCAGGACGACCAGGCCCAGCACGTCGTCCAGGATGGCCGCGCCGAGGACGATGCGGCCCTCGGGGCTCCGCGCGGCGTCCAGGTCGCGGAGGACGCGGGCGGTGATTCCCACGCTGGTCGCCGAGAGGGTGGCGCCCACGAAGACGTGGACCAGCGGGGACGTCCCGGGCAGGAGCCACGCGGCCACGCCCCAGCCGAGCCCCACGGGAACCGCCACGCCCACCAGCGCCACCAGCAGGGACGAGACCCCCACGCGCGCCAGCGCCCGAAGGTCGGCCTCCAGGCCCACGTCGAAGAGCAGGACCAGGACGCCGATCTCGGCCAGGAAGGCGAGCGCCGGGTCGGAGCGCATGGAGGCGAGCCCGGTCCGCCCGGCCAGCGGGAGCAGCAGGGTGCCCAGCCCGACGCCCACCAGCAGCTCGCCGAGCACGGGCGGCTGGCGCCAGCGCTCGGCGAGCACCCCGCCAGCCTTGGCGGCGACCAGGAGCACGGCGAGGCCGAACAGCAGCGGCCCGGAGCCGTGGCCCTCCACGGCGCTATTATATGGACCCCGTGGCGACGCGCGAGTTCCAGGTGATGGCCAAGCCCGTGGGTCCCGTCTGCAACCTCGCCTGCCGCTACTGCTACTACCTGGCGACCGAGCGCCTGTGGCCTGCGGGCGGGACGCGCCGCATGACCGACGAGGTGCTGGAGCGCTACGTCCGCCAGCACCTCGAGGCGGCGGCGGGCCCGGTGATCCACTTCGAGTGGCACGGCGGCGAGCCCACCCTCCTCGGGCTCGACTGGTTCCGCCGGGTGGTGGCACTCCAGCGGCGGCTCGCGCCGCCCGGCCACACGATCACCAACGGGCTTCAGACCAACGGCACGCTCCTGGACGAGGACTGGTGCCGGTTCCTGGCCGCCGAGGGGTTCTACGTGGGTCTCAGCCTGGACGGTCCCGAGGAGCTGCACGACCGGTACCGGATCACGAAGGGCGGGCGGCCCACGCACCGCCAGGTGGTGCGGGCGCTCCGGCTGCTCCAGCGCCACGGGGTCCGGACGGACGTGCTCTGCGTGGTCCACGCCGCCAACGTCCACGCGCCCGCCGCCGTCTACCGCTTCTTCAAGGACCTGGGCGTGCGGTACCTGCAGTTCCTGCCACTCGTGGAGCGGGCCGGCGACGGCGTGAGCGACCGCACCGTGCCCGCGGAGGCATTCGGGGAGTTCCTGTGCGCGGTGTTCGACGAGTGGGTGCGGTGGGACGTCGGCCGCATCGCCGTCCAGTGGTTCGACGAGGCCGCCCGCCCTGCCTGCGGCCTGCCGCACGCCCTCTGCATCTTCCGCGAGACGTGCGGTGACGTGCCGGTGGTGGAGCACGACGGCGACGTCTTCGCCTGCGACCACTTCGTGGACGCCGCCCACCGCCTGGGCAACCTCCGCGAGACGCCGCTGGCCGCCCTGCTGGACGGCGAGGCCCAGCGGGCATTCGGGCGCGCCAAGCGGGACGCGCTCCCGCGCCAGTGCCGGGAGTGCGAGGTGCTGGCCATGTGCCACGGCGGGTGCCCCAAGGACCGCATCCTCCGGACGGCCGACGGCGAGGCCGGCCTCAACTACCTCTGCCCCGCCTTCAAGCGGTTCTTCACGCACAGCCGCCCGTACCTGGCCGAGCTTGCGGCGCTCTGGCGCGCCGGCCAGCCCGTGGAGCGGCTCGCGGCCCGGGTGCGGGCGGCGGACGCCCCCGCGGTCCCAGACGTGGGGCGCAACGCCCCCTGCCCGTGCGGCAGCGGCCTCAAGTACAAGCGCTGCTGCCTGGGCCGGACCCGCCGGTAGCCGCACCGCCGGCGCCGCCGGCCTCATCCCGGCGCCGGCGCTCCCAGGTCCGCCCGGGTCCCAGGAGGTGGACCACGCGCCAGCCGCGTCCCTCCAGGGCCTGCGCGATGAATCGCCGGTGGCACCGCCACGGCCAGCGTTCCGCTCAGAGCACGGCCACGGCCGCCCCCGCCGTCAGCCGCTCCAGCGCGTCGAGACCGTGCCGGAAGGCGGCGGTCTCCATGTGCGCGGGGTAGCCGC
>JBBIOF010000170.1:0-5864 GCA_037443505.1 Candidatus Rokuibacteriota bacterium | reverse complement strand
CCGGCCAGGTCGCTGGCGGACAACGGCCTGAAGCACAAGGACGTGATCCGCTTCCGCTCGCCGGGGCTCACCGGCATCGCCGGCTCCTTCAGCTGACGCGAGCCCGGCCCGGGCCTTCGACCCGGGCCGCCGCCCGCGGGCCCCACCGTGCTCTCCACGGGGGAGGCCCGCGCCCCGGGGATCACGTCGAGCCGGGGGCCCGAGCGGATCCTCCGGAGGAGGGTGCGCGGGCGTCGCGGCGCCGGGCGGCGTGCAGGACCGCGATCACCGTCATCGCGTCCGTGATCTCGCTCGCCTCCACCATCCGCACCACCTCGTCGAACGGGAAGGCGTGCACCTCGATGAACTCGGTGGGGTCGGGCCGCCGGGGGACCGGGCGCAGGTCCTCGCCCAGGTAGAGCGTGCAGCGCTCGTCCATCACGCTCTTCGAGCTGTCGAACTCGCACAGCCGGACCAGGCGCCCGGACTCGTAGCCCGCCTCCTCGGCCAGCTCGCGCTGCGCCGCCGCTTCCGGGGTCTCGTCCGGCCGCACGGCCCCGGTGGGCATCTCCCAGCGAAACTGGCCGGCCACGTAGCGGAACTGGCCCACCAGGACCACCGTGCGGGCGTCCAGGAACGGCAGCACGCCCACGGCGGGGCGGCACTCCACCACGCCGTAGGGCGTCGTCCGGCCGTCGGGGAGCTCGGCCAGGTCCTCGCGGACGCGGATCCAGCGGTTCTCGTACACGAGGCGGCTCGCGCGCGTGCGCCAGGGCGTGCGGGCGGCCGGCCGGGGAGTGTCGGTCACCGGGCCGCGCCGGAGAGCTGGGGCCGGGCGGCGGCGCGCCGGGCCCGCCGGATCAGCGGGGGCAGCACCAGGGCGACCACGCCCAGCAGGAGCAGGGCGAGCGACAGCGGGCGCGAGAGCAGGTCCACCCAGTTGCCGCGTGCCATGAAGAGCGTCTGGCGCAGGGTCTTCTCCATGAGGGGGCCCAGCACCAGCGCGACCACCAGCGGCGAGGGGTCGATGGCGAGCTTGCGGAGGCCGTAGCCGAAGATCCCAAAGAGGACCAGCACCCAGAGGTCGAGCGGGCTGTTGTTCAGGCTGTAGGCCCCCACCAGGCAGAGCAGGAGCACGAGCGTGGCCAGGACGTGCTGGGGCAGGCGGAGGACGCTCACGAACAGGCCCACCAGCGGCAGGTTCAGGACCAGCAGGATCAGGTTGCCCACGTACATGCTGGCCACGACGCCCCAGAACACCTCCGGGCGCTGGCTGATGAGCAGCGGGCCCGGCTGCACGCCGGCGATCATGAGGGCGCCCAGCAGGATGGCGGTGGCGGGCGAGAAGGGGATGCCCAGGGACAGGAGCGGCACCATGGCGCCGGCGGTGGCGCCGTTGTTGGCCGCCTCCGGGCCCGCCACACCCTCGATGGCCCCCTGGCCGAACCGCTCCGGGGTCCTCGAGACCTTCCGCTCCAGCGTGTAGGCGACGAAGGTGGCCAGGACCGTGGCCGGCCCCGGGACGAGCCCGGCGGCGAACCCCACCACGGATCCCCGGGCGATGGGCCAGGCCGAGCGGCGCCACTCCTCGCGGGTGGGGAACAGCTCGCGCAGCTTCACCGTGGTCACGTGCGCCTTCCTGATCCCGGACTCCGCGATCAGCAGCACCTCCGCCACGCCGTAGAGGCCCATGATCACGGGGACCAGCTCGATCCCCTGGGAGAGCTGCACGGAGCCGAAGGTGAAGCGGCGGATGGCGGAGATGGGCTCCATGCCCACGGTTCCCAGGGCCAGGCCCAGGGCCACCATGATGAAGGCGTGCAGGACGGAGCCGCCCGACAGGCGCGAGAGCAGCATGAGGCCCGAGACGGTCATGGCGAAGTACTCGGGCGGGCCGAAGCGCAGGGCCTGGTCGGCGAGCCACGAGGCGGCCAGCACGATGCCGACCACGCCCACGGACCCGGCCACGAACGAGCCCACGGCGGCCACCGCCAGCGCGGCGCCGGCCCGGCCCTGGCGGGTCATCTGGTAGCCGTCCAGCGCCGTGACCACGGACGCCGCCTCGCCCGGGACGTTGACGAGGATCGACGTGGTGGAGCCGCCGTACATCGACCCGTAGTAGATGCCGGCCAGCATGATGATGCCCGTGGCTGGCTCGAGGGCAAAGGTGGAGGGCAGGAGCAGCGCCATGGCGCCCACCGGGCCGATCCCCGGCAGGATGCCCACCACGGTGCCCACCAGCACGCCCACCAGGCAGGCGAACAGGTTGGCGGGCGTCAGGGCGACCGAGAAGCCGTAGAGGAGCCCTTCCAGCGGCCCCATCAGTCGAGCAGGAGACCGCGGGGGAGCGGCACCGAGAGGAGCACCGCGAAGAGGTAGTAGGAGACCGCGGCGCTCACCAGCCCGGTGGCGAGGGCGGCCGGCCACCGCGCGCCGAGGCTCCTGAGCAGGACGGTCACGAAGAGGAAGGCCGAGAGGGGGTACCCCGCCCGGGGCAGCAGCAGGCAGAAGCCCACGAGGACGGCCGCCGTCGTCAGCACGCGGCGGCGGCCCTCCGCCGCCGGCGGCGCGGCGGAGGGCGCCGGAGTCGCCGGGGATCGCCGGAAGGCGATCGCGGCCCAGACGAGGGCGACGGCGAGCGCGAAGACGCCCACCGCCAGGGGGAAGAAACCGGGCCCGGGCCGGGCCACCGTCCCCGCCGGCAGCGCGAGCGCGCCGGCCAGGTAGGCGCCGCTGGCGGCGAGGACGGCCAGCGAGACGACCCGCTCGACCATCTACTTCTTGAGCATTCCGATCCGGCGCAGGATCTCCGTGTGGTCCTTGAACTCCTTCCACAAGTCGGCGCGGAGCTGCTCGCCGGGCCGGTAGTCCACGTCCACCCCGCGGGCCTTCATGGCGGCGACGAAGGCGGGCTCCTCCATCGCGGCCTTCGCGGCGTCGTGGATGTACCTGACCACCGCGGGGGGCATGCCCTTCGGGCCCATGAGGAGGAACCAGACGCCGTTGTGCACCTCCCAGCCCAGCTCCCGGGCGGTGGGCGTGTCGGGGAAGGATGGGTGCCGCCGCGGGTGGAAGAGCACGAGGGCGCGCATCTTCTTGGCGTCCACCTGCGGCTTGGCCTCGCCGGGCTGGGCGACCACCGCCTCGATGTGGCCGCCCAGCAGGGCCGGGCTCGACTCTCCCCAGCCGGCGAAGGGCACGTGCGTCAGGTTCACGCCGGCCAGCCGCTTGAACTCCTCCAGGTTCAGGTGGCTCGAGGTCCCCTCTCCCGGCGTTCCCACCCGGAACTTGCCGGGGCTGGCCTTCGCCGCGGCCACGAACTCCTGCGCCGTCTTCCACGGCGCGTCTGCCCTGACGACGAGCAGGGGGTAGTAGGCGACGACGTTGACGATGGGCTGGTAGTCGTCGGGCGTGCGGTAGGGGAGGTCGTTCAGCTGCGGGTGGATCACCAGGGTGGACAGGGGCGTCAGGACGATGGTGTAGCCGTCGGGCCTGGCCTGGCTCACCTCCGCGGCCGCCAGCGAGCCGCCGGCGCCGGGACGGTTCACCACCGCAACCCCCTTCGGGTACTTCTTCTTCATCCCCTCGGCCAGCCCGCGGGCGACGATGTCCACCATGCCGCCGGCGGGGTAGCCGGCGACGATGGTGAGCGGCCGCTCGGGGTACTCGGCGGCGGCGGGCAAGGCGAGGCTCAGGACCAGGAGCGCGATGGCGGTGATGCGGAGCATCGAGGATCCTCCTCTCGGGGTCGTGGACGCTGGAGTCGCCGGGGTGATGGGAATCTAGCACATGGGGTATACTCGGGCGAAGTCCCGAGCGGTACGCTCTCCGGCGAGGAGCCACATGTCACTTCCTGAACCGATCCAGACCCTGTGGGACGAGCTCCAGGCCGCCCGGGCCGAAGTGCTCGGCGAGGTGGAGGGGCTCACGCAGCGGCAGGCCGACTGGCGGCCCGGCGAGGGGGAGTGGTCGCTGGGCGAGGTCATCGACCACCTGACCGTGGCCGAGACCGCCACCGGCAAGCTGACCACGAAGCTGACGCGCGAGGCTGCCGCGGCCGGCACGCTGGCGCCGTTCCCGGCCGACTTCCGCGAGGTGCGGCCCCTGCCCCCGTGGCCCCCCGGGCCGGCCGAGGCGCCGTCGGTGGTGCAGCCACAGCACGGCAAGCCCATCGGGGAGCTGATCGCGGCCATGAAGGCCACCCGGGAGCGCAGCCGCCAGTCCGTGGAGAAGCTCGCGACCCTGGACCCGCGGCGCCTGGTCTTCAAGCACTTCCGCCTGGGCGACCTCGACCTCGCCCAGTGGTGGTGGCTCCAGGCCCGGCACGACCGCGAGCACCTGGCCCAGATCCGCCGCATCAAGGCCGCTCCGGGGTTCCCGGCGTGAAGGTGGTGCTGCGCAACCCCCGGCGCGAGGTCGAGGTGGCCGGCGGGCGGCGGGTCAAGGACGTGCTGCGGGAGCTGGGCGTGGTCCCGGAGACGGTGCTGGTCATCCGCGGGGACACGCTGGTGACCGCCGACCAGGTCGTGGGCGACGACGAGACCATCGAGCTCCGGCCCGTCATGTCGGGAGGCTCCCGGTGAAGTGCCGCAAGTGCGGCGCCGGCGCCGTGATCGAGCTGCGGCGCCACAACACCGCCTTCTGCGCCCCCGACTTCCTGGACTTCTTCCGCAACCAGGTCCGGGAGGCCATCCGCAAGCACCGCATGTTCTCGCGGGAGGAGCCCGTGCTCGTGGCGGTGTCCGGCGGCAAGGACTCGCTGGCGCTCTGGGACGTGCTGATCGACGAGGGCTACCGCACCACCGGGCTCCACCTGGACCTGGGCATCTTCGAGTACTCGGCCGAGTCGCGGGCCAGGTGCGAGGCGTTCGCGGCCGCACGGGGCGCGCCGCTGATCGTCTCGAGCGTGGCCGAGGCGGTGGGCGGGCCGGTGCCCGTCATCAAGGACGTGACACGCCGGCCCCCGTGCTCGGGCTGCGGGCTCTCCAAGCGGTACCTGATGAACCGGGTGGCGCTCGAGCGCGGCTTCCCGGTGGTGGCGACGGGCCACAACCTGGACGACGAGGCCGCCACGCTGCTGGGCTCGGTGCTGCACTGGCAGACCGACGCGCTGCCTCGCCAGTCGCCGGCGCTGCCCTCCACCCACCCCCGGCTGGTGCGCCGGGTGAAGCCGCTCTACCGCCTTTCCGAGCGGGAGACGGCCGCCTACGCGGTCCTGCGGCGCATCGACTACATCGTGGAGGAGTGCCCCTTCGCCGCGGGCGCCACGTCCATCGCCTACAAGGAGATCCTGAGCCGCATGGAGGAGGCGTCGCCCGGCGCCAAGCACAACTTCCTCTTCGGCTTCCTGGAGCGGGCACGGCCGGCCTTCGAGCGCGCGGAGCCCGTGGCGCTCCGCGAGTGTGCCCGGTGCGGGCAGGTGACGACCGGGACCCTCTGCGCCTTCTGCAAGCTCTCCGACCAGGTCAAGCGGGCGAGGTAGCCCGGCCGCCCGTCCTCCGCGCCTCCGTCGAGCTGGCCGCCTCGATGGCCATCGTGGGCAGCTCGGTCGTGGCCGGCAAGCTGCTGGTGGACCACGTGCCGGTGTTCCTCACCGCAGGCCTCAGGTTCGGCCTGGCGTCCCTGGTGCTGGTGCCGCTGGCCCTGGCGGCCGAGCGCGGGGTGCCGTCCCTGCGGCCCCGCGACCTGGCGGTGCTGGCGCTTCAGGCCTTCACCGGGATCTTCGCCTTCAACACGCTCCTGCTCCACGGCCTCGCGCTCACCAGCGCGGCGGAGGCCGGCATCGTCACCAGCACCACCCCGGCCGTGGCGGCCGCCCTGGCGGCGCTGGTGCTGCGCGAGGGATGGTCGCGGGGACGCGCGGCCGCCGCCGGCCTGGCGGTGCT
>JBBIOF010000169.1:0-5887 GCA_037443505.1 Candidatus Rokuibacteriota bacterium | reverse complement strand
CACCTTCGCCGTGGCCAGCGAGGCCCCGAACGGCACGGCGGCGGCGGCCAGCAGCAGCGTCCACAGCGGGGCGGTGGAGCCGGCGACGGGGACGCCGGGATTGTAGGAGAAGCCCGCGCCCTCGGCGAGGTTCCGCGCGAAGTGGAGGTGGATCCACGAGTCGTCCAGCGGGAATCCGGGCGCACCGGCGATGCGGCGCTCCACCGCGAGGAACAGCGCCAGGGGGACGGCCGCCGCCAGGAGGATGGCGGCGCGGGCACGCCACGTCACGGGTCGCGAAGGAACCTGTAGCCCGCGTACTGGACGGGCCGACGGCCGACGGGCAGCACGTAGAGGTAGCGGCCGTACGGCAGCTCGATCTCCACCAGGCCCGGGGGGCGCTCGGAGCCGGGGCTCCAGTGATCGACGAACCACACCAGGCGCTTCACCGCCGGAGGCAGGCGGATCTCGCTGCCGGGCGTGCGGATCATGGCGCGCGCCACGCGCGGCGCGTAGTAGCCGGGCGGCAGCTCGCCCACCCTGAGCTCGTAGATCGGGTACTCCGGCAGGTAGTACATGGCGTGGCGGAGCCACGGGTACGAGCGCCGGTTGCCGAGCTCCACGATCACCGCCGTGTCCTCGGCACCGTAGAGCCCGCGGATGGCGCTCACGTAGGTCTGCACCACCTGCTCGTGCTCGCGCAGCGCGGCCGCCGTCCGGCTCCAGACCCAGTCGGAGACCTCGCTCTCGAGGGTCCTGATCCAGGCCGGCCGCGGCGTGTCGAAGTCGCGCGGGGAGGGGCGCGCGCTCACGAAGAAGGAGCTGTCGGCCAGCACCACCAGCATGACCGCGGCGGCGGCGGCCGCGGCCCGGAGGCGCGGGTGGGAGGTGAAGAAGGCCTCGTCCAGCGCCGTGATGAGCACCCGCGAGAGCAGGACCACCAGCGCGGGAAGGAACGTCAGGACGTAGCCCGCCTGGCCGAAGTGCACCAGGGTGTACACCAGCACCGGTGGCGCCGTCCAGCCCAGGAGGAACCACTCGCGGCGCCCCCAGCCGTGGCGGCGGACGTACCAGGGCAGCGCGAACGCGGCCAGCGCCAGCGGCCCCAGGCCCACCAGCACCGACTCCACCAGGTAGCGGAACATCCTCAGCGGGGCTTCCACGGGCCCGGTGACGATGGACGTGGGCATCACCACGCTCTCGGCCAGCTCGGCGGAGGCCTCCAGGTAGCGCCCCAGCCCCCCGGTCAGCCAGATCATCGGCAGGAACCAGGTGAGGACCGCCGCGGCGGTGATGGCGAGCCCCACCGCGATCGGCCGCACCCGCCGGACGCCAGCGGCACTGGACATGAGCCAGAGGGGGAACAGGAGCATCAGGATCGACTGGCGGAAGCCGCCGGCCAGGCCCAGGTAGGCGGCGCCGAGCCAGGCGTCGGTCCGGCTGCCGCCGAGCGCTCGGTACGCAAAGAAGGCGACCGTGGAGGCGCACAGCGCCTCGCCTGCGTACGTGAGCCCCACCGACCCGTAGAACCAGAACAGCGGGCTCACGGCCAGCAGGGTGGCCGCCGCCAGGGCGGTGGCCCGGTCGTAGACGGCGCGGGCGAGGTAGTAGACGACGAACGTCGTGAGGCCGCTGAAGACCACGGCCAGCGCGACGTAGGTCCCGGCGGCGTCGGCGAGCCACGCGTTCACCAGCCGGCCGAGGGCCACGTAGAGGATGTACCCCGGGGGATGGGGCTGGTGCTTGACGACGTCGTACTCCTCGAGAGCGAGGGCGAACTGGACGGCGTCCCAGTTGTAGAGCATCCGGGCCCGGTAGGGCAGCCGCGAGAGGACCGTCAGCAGGGACAGCGCGGCCGCGAAGGCGAGGTCGCAGCGGGCCGCGGGGCCTCTCATGGCAGGCGAGAGTATACCGCCGGGCCCGGGGCACGCCGGCCACCGAGCGGGGCGAGACTGCCCGTCCACGTCCAGGCCCGGCGCGCGGTGGCCGCCGCCACCATCGCGCTCAAGCCCAGAAAATGGACTTGAGCCGCCCGTGGGGCGGCCCTACAGTGGCCCCACCATGCGGGGCTACGGCCAGTTCTGCCCCGTCGCCAAGGCGGCGGAGGTCTTCGCCGAGCGATGGACCCCGCTCGTCCTGCGGGAGCTCCTGAGCGGCGGCCGCCGGTTCGGCCAGATCCACCAGGGGGTCCCCCTGATGTCCCGCACGCTGCTGGCCCAGCGCCTGCGGGGCCTTGAGGACGCCGGGATCGTGACCAGCGAGCCCCTGGTCGGCGGACGCGGGCGCCAGTACCGGCTCACCGCCGCCGGTGAGGAGTTCCGCGAGATCATCGAGGCGCTGGGAAAGTGGGGCCAGCGCTGGGCGCGACGTGCCATCGGCCCCGACGACTTCGACGGCGGCCTGCTCATGGGGGACATCCACCGTCGCCTGGACACCGGACGCTTGCCGCTCCGGCGGGTGGTCGTCCGCTTCGACCTGCGCGGCGGGCCGCCCAGGGCCACGCGCGCCAGGGGCACCTGGTGGCTCGGCCTCAGCACGTTCGCCGCCGTCCGGCAGCCGCCTCACCGGAGGGGGGCCACCCCGGAACCCGCGGCCGCCCCCTGAAGCCTACGGGGCGCCGGCGAGCCGCGCCGCGCCCACGACGCCCGACCAGTCGCCCAGGCGGGCGCGCTCGATGCGAACCGAGCGGGCCAGCACCGTGGTCAGCTCCGGGACCCCGGCGGCGACCGCATCGAAGAGCCGGGGAACGGTCTCCACGACGCCGCCGCCCAGGACGAGGACCTCCAGCGTGACGTAGTGGGCGACGGCCATCGTCAGGTACCGCTCGGCCTCGGCCCACGTCTCCGCGGCGAAGGAGTCACCCTCGACGGCCGCGGCCCGCACCATGGCCGCCGTCAGGCGCCGGGGCTCGCCCGCGGTGACCTCGGCCAGGCGCGTCGGGGTGCCGGCGGCCAGGGCCCGCGCCAGCCGGCGCTGGAAGCCGCTGCCGGACACGTACTGCTCGAGGCAGCCCCGGCGCCCGCAGACGCACGGCAGGCCGTCGGGCACGACCTGCGAGTGCCCCACCTCGCCGGCCGCGTTGGTGGCCCCCCGCCAGATCGCCCCGTCGAGGACGGCGCCCGAGCCCACCCCCGTCCCCACGAACACCGCCACCAGGCTGCGGGCGCCACGGCCCGCCCCCTCGGTGAACTCGCCCCAGGCCGCCGCGCGGACGTCGTTCTCCACGGTCACGGGGACACCCAGGGTCCTGGCCAGACGCTCGCCGAGCGGCACGTCGTTCCAGCCCAGGTTCGGCGCGTAGACGACGGCGCCGGTCCCGGGCTCGATCTGGCCGGCGCAGGCGACGCCCACGGCGGCGGGGCCGGGGTGCCTGGACAGGAACTCGCCCAGCAGGCGCTCGAGGGTGTCGAGGACGGCGGCAGGGCCGCGGCGCGGGTCGGTCGGGGTCTCGGTCCGGAACAGGAACTGCCCGTCGACCGTCGGGGCCCCGATGCGGGTGCGGGTGGCGCCGAGGTCGACGCCGATGAGCAGGGCTACGCCTTCTTCTCCTCTTCCTTCTTCGCCGCGGCGGTCGAGTCCTCGGTCTTCACCTCGGTCCTGGCCTCCTCGACGCCCCGCTTGAACTCCTTCACGCTCGAGCCGAGCGAGCGTGCGAGCTGGGGCAGCCGGTTGGCGCCGAACAGGATCAGCACGATGACGAGGATGATGAGCAGTTCCTGGTAGCCGAGGCCAAACATGCAGGGCTCCTTTCCGCCGGCTCCACCTTAGCGCGCCGTCACCCCGCCCGCAAGACCCGCCGCTCGCCGACCCGGGTGGTCACGCGCCGGGCGTCCAGGTGCTCCAGGAGCGGGATGGCGTACTTGCGCGAGATGCCCAGCAGGTCCTTGACGTCCCCGGGGCTGATCTCCTTGCGCTCGCGGAGGAGCGCCACGACCTTGTCCTGGATCGTGTCGAGGGCCCTGGCGTGGAAGAACAGGGACTCCTTCACGCGGACCAGCTTCTTCGCCTCCACCAGGATCTGGAACAGCTCGTGCTCCTCGCCCCCCGTGAGCCCCGCCCGGGCCAGCGCCTCCTCCGGGCTGGGCGGTGCCGCCTCGGCCTCGAGGAACTCCCGCTCCACGCGGTCCACGATCCGCTGCTGCTCCGGCGTGAGCCGCACCTCGTGGCTGGCGAGCCGCACCTTGTCCCGCTCGGCGCGCACGACGCCCTCGGCCTCCAGGCTGGACAGCAGGTGGCCGAAGATCTTCTCCTCGGGGCCCCCCACGCGGCCTCGGAGCTCCTCGCGCGACATCCCGGCCCTGAGGGGGCTCGCGCGGTGGAACTCCTCGAGGGCCGAGAGGGTCAACGTCCGCAGGCGTGCCAGGCTGTCCACGTGAAGGTACCAGTCGCGCTCGATGGCCAGCACGCGGCCGCGGGCCTCGAGGCCCGCCAGCAGGGCGCGGAGCCGGTCGGGGCCGAAGGGAACGCGCCCCGAGAGGGCGCTGGCGCGTGCTCCCGCGCCGCCGCGCTGCCGCACGTGCTCCTCGACCACGTCCTCCGGGCTGCCGCGCTCGAGGAGCTCCAGGTGGGCGACGACGGCAGGCGCCTTGCGGCGGAAGCGTGGGGGATCCACGTCGAGGAGGGTGCCCCCGCCGATGGTCATGATCGGCGAGTACGTCCGGATCACGAAGCGGTCCCCCGGCACCGCCACCAGCGGAGCCTCCAGGCGGAAGCGCGCGCAGGCGCGCCCGCCCGGCTCGAGCTCCGGCTGCCCCAGCAGGAGCACCCGCGCCATGATCTCGCTGGTTCCGGTGTGGAAGCGCACGCGGTCGCGCGTCTTGAGGCGGCGGGGCGCGTCCGGCAGCAGCTCGAGCACGCCGTCCACGAGGACGGAGGACACCAGGGTCCCGGCCAGGCCCACGACGTCCCCGCGCTCGACCGACTCCCGCTCGAGCCCCTGGAGGTTCATCGCCGTGCGCTGCCCGGCGAAGGCCTCCGGCACGGGTTGCCCGTGGGTCTGGAGCCCGCGGATCTTGGCGGTGAGGCCCCGGGGATAGACCTCCACCCGGTCGTCCACCGCGAACCGGCCCGCGGTGAGGGTCCCGGTGACCACCGTCCCGAACCCCTTGACGGTGAACACCCGGTCGATGGGCAGGCGGGGGAGCTGGTCGGTGGCCCGGACCGGAACGGCCTCGGCCAGCCGGCGGAGGGTGGCCCGCAGCTCGCCCAGCCCCTCCCCGGTCCTGGACGACACGGCCAGGATGGGGGCCCCCTCGAGGAAGGTCCCCCGGGTGAGCTGCGCGACGTCGTCCCGGACCAGCTCGAGCCAGTCGGCCTCCACCAGGTCGGTCTTCGTGACGACGACCAGGCCCGACGAGATGTGCAGGAGCGAGCAGATGGCCAGGTGCTCGCGGGTCTGCGGCATGACGCCCTCGTCGGCGGCGATGACGAGCATCGCCAGGTCGATGCCCCCCACCCCGGCCAGCATGTTCTTCACGAAGCGCTCGTGCCCGGGGACGTCGACGATCTCGATGGTGAGGCCGTCCGGCTCCTCCAGGAAGGCGAACCCGAGGTCGATGGTGATGCCGCGCTCCTTCTCCTCGGGCAGGCGGTCGGTGTCGATGCCGGTGAGCGCCTTCACCAGGGAGGTCTTGCCGTGGTCGATGTGACCGGCGGTTCCGACAACCACGTGCCGGCGCGGGGAGGCGGCCGGCGCTTCCTTCCCGGGACGGCCGGCCGCGCCCGGCGCACCGGGCGCCCGGACGTCGCGATCAGCGTGCGGCACCGGGGATCCTGGCCGCGACGCTGACCGCCGCGGCGAGAGCCGGAATCTGGGCGGGCAGCACCGTCCGGCAGTCCAACAGGAGGCGGCCGTCCGCCATCCGCCCGACGACGGGGGGATTCCCCCGGCGCAGGGCCTCGTCGAGCG
>JBBIOF010000168.1:0-5889 GCA_037443505.1 Candidatus Rokuibacteriota bacterium | reverse complement strand
ACCATGATCCCGTACGTCTCCCGCGTGAACTTCTCCATGGCGGGGTGCTCGTACGTGACCCTGGCCCGGCCGTGCTTCCGGTTGATGAAGTCCGGGATCAGGTCCATGGGGCCCGGCCGGTAGAGCGACACGATGGCGATGACGTCCTCCAGCCGCTCGGGCCGGAGCCCCCGGAGGGCGTCGCGCATGCCCGCCGACTCCAGCTGGAAGACGCCGAAGGTGCGCGCCTCGGCCAGCAGCTCGTACGTCCTGGCGTCGTCCAGGGGCAGCCGGTCCAGATCGATCTCGACGCCCCGCGACTCGCGGATCAGCCGCACGGTGTTGGCCAGCACCGTGAGGGTGCGGAGGCCCAGGAAGTCCATCTTGAGCAGGCCCAGCTTCTCGATGGGCCCCATGGCGTAGCCGGTGATCAGCTCCGGCCGCTTGGGATCCTTGTACAGGGGGATGTACTCGTCCAGCGGGTCGTCGGAGATCACCACCGCCGAGGCGTGCACGGAGGCGTGGCGGGTGCAGCCCTCCAGCGCCCGGGCGATGTCCCACAGCTCCTTCACCCGGGGCTGGGTCCGGACCATCTCGGCCAGCGGCGGCGACTTCTGGTAGGCGTCGTCCAGCGTGATGTTCAGGGGGAAGGAGGGCACCAGCTTGGCGATGCGGTCCACCTCGGCGTAGCTCATGCCCAGCACGCGCCCGACGTCGCGGATGGCGGCCTTGGCACCCAGCGTACCGAAGGTGATGATGTGGGCGACCCGGTCGTGCCCGTACTTCTCGGCGACGTAGCGGATGACCTCGTCCCGCCGGTCGTCGGCGAAGTCGATGTCCATGTCCGGCATGGAGATCCGCTCGGGGTTCAGGAACCGCTCGAACAGGAGCCCGTACCGGATGGGGTCGATGTTGGTGATGCCCAGGCAGTAGGCGACCAGCGAGCCGGCCGAGGAGCCGCGGCCGGGGCCCACCGCGATCCCCTGCTGGCGGGCGAAGTGGATGAAGTCCCACACCACCAGGAAGTACCCGGCGAAGCCCATCTTCTCGATGATGCGCAGCTCGTGCGCCAGGCGCTGCTCCACGGCATCGCCGGGCTGCGGGCCGTAGCGGCGGCGGAGCCCCTCCCGGGCCAGGTGCTCCAGGTAGCTGTCCAGCGTGTGGCCCTCGGGCACCCGGTAGCGCGGCAGGTGGAAGCGCCCGAACTCCAGCGTCAGGTTGCAGCGCTCGGCCACCGCCAGCGTGTTCCGGTACGCCTCGGGCAGCTCGGCGAAGACCCGCTTCATCTCCTCCGCCGACTTCACGTAGAACTCCTCGGTCGAGAAGCGCCAGCGCTTCGGGTCGAGGAGCGTGGAGCCGGTCTGGATGCAGAGCAGCGCCTCGTGGGCCCGGGCGTGGCCGGCCTCCAGGTAGTGCGAGTCGTTGGTGCCCACCACGGGGGCGCCGATGGCCCGGGCGATGTGCAGCGTCTCGCCGGTGACCTTCACCTGCTCCTCGAGGCCGTGGGCCTGGACCTCCATGAAGTAGTGGTCCTTGCCGAAGACCTCCTGGTACCACCCGGCGACCTGCCGCGCCCGGTCCGTCTCGCCGGCCAACAGGAGCCGCGAGACCTCGGAGTTGAGGCACCCCGACAGCACCAGCAGCCCGTCGGCGTGGGCCGCCAGCAGCTCCTTGTCCACCCGGGGCTTGTAGTAGAAGCCCTCCAGCCACGCCCGCGAGACCAGCTTGATCAGGTTCTTGTAGCCGGTGAGGTTGCGGACCAGGACCGTCAGGTGGTTGGCGCCCTCGTAGCCGCCGTCCTCCGACCCCCGCTCCGTGCGGCCGCGCGGCGCCACGTACAGCTCGCAGCCCACGATGGGCTTGATGCCGGCCTTCGCCGCGGCCTGGTAGAAGTCGACGGCGCCGAACAGGTTGCCGTGGTCGGTGAGCGCGATGGCGGGAAAGGCCAGCGCCTTCGCCTTCTGCACCAGCTTCTCCAGCTGGGCCGCGCCGTCCAGCAGGCTGTACTCCGAGTGGACGTGCAGGTGGACGAAGTCGCTGTGCTGCATCGGGCCGGCCGCCCCGCGCTACTCCCACTCGATGGTGGACGGCGGCTTCGACGACACGTCGAACACGACGCGGTTGACGCCCTTCACCTCGTTGATGATGCGGTTGGAGAGCCGGGCCAGCAGGTCGTACGGCAGGCGGGCCCAGTCGGCGGTCATGGCGTCCTGGCTGGTGACCGCCCGGAGCGCGATCACCTCGGCGTAGGTGCGGAAGTCCCCCATGACGCCCACCGTGCGCACGGGCAGGAGCACCGCGAAGGCCTGCCACAGCTCCCGCTCGAGCCCGGCGGCCCGCACCTCCTCCTGCACGATGGCGTCGGCCTCGCGGAGCAGGTCGAGCCGGTCGGGCGTCACCTCCCCCAGCACCCGGATGGCGAGCCCCGGCCCCGGGAACGGCTGGCGCCACACGATCTCGGGCGGCAGCCCCAGCAGCTCGCCCACCCGCCGCACCTCGTCCTTGAAGAGCTCGCGCAGCGGCTCCAGCAGGCGGAACCGCATCCGGGTGGGCAGGCCGCCCACGTTGTGGTGGGTCTTGATGGTCGCCGACGGCCCGCGGAACGAGACCGACTCGATGACGTCGGGGTAGAGCGTGCCCTGCGCCAGCCAGGGGAACTCGCCCAGGCGCCGCGCCTCGTCCTCGAACACCGCGATGAACTCGGCCCCGATCCGCTTGCGCTTCAGCTCCGGGTCGGTGACACCCCGGAGGACGTCCAGGAACCGCCGGGAGGCGTCCACGTGCACCAGGTTCATCCGGAAGGCGTCGCGGAAGGTGTGGACCACCGAGCGCGCCTCGTCCTTGCGCAGCAGCCCGTTGTCCACGAACACGCAGGTGAGCTGGTCGCCGACGGCCCGGTGGACCAGCACTGCCACCACCGCCGAGTCCACCCCGCCGCTCAGCGCGCAGAGGACGCGGTCGCGGCCCACCGTCGCCCGGATGGCCTCCACCGTGGTGTCGATGAAGGACGCCATGGACCAGGTGCGGGCCGCGCCGCAGATGTCCAGGAAGTTCTCCAGGATCTTCCGCCCCTGGGGGGTGTGGGCCACCTCCGGGTGGAACTGCACCGCGTAGAGGCGCCGCCCCTCGTCGGCCATGGCGGCCACGGGGCAGTTGGGCGTGCTGCCCAGCGCCTGGAACCCCGGCGGCGGCGCCAGCACGGTGTCGCCGTGGCTCATCCACACGGCCAGGCGCCCGTCGCGCTCGGGCTGGACCCCGCGGAACAGGGGGCTCGTGCCCGCCAGGGTGACCTCGGCGGCGCCGTACTCGCGCCGCTCCGCCGGCACCACGTGGCCGCCCAGCAGGTAGCCCATGGCCTGCATCCCGTAGCAGATGCCCAGCACCGGCACGCCGGCGTCGAACAGCGCCGCGGGCGGCAGGGGTGCACCGTCCTCGTAGACGCTGGAGGGCCCGCCCGAGAGGACGATCCCCCGGTAGCCGGCCCGGAGCACGTCCTGGGCGGGCACCGTGCACGGCAGGATCTCCGAGTACACGGACATCTCCCGGATGCGGCGGGCAATGAGCTGGGTGTACTGCGATCCGAAGTCGAGGACCGCGATCTTGTCGGCCGCGTCCACCGGCAACGCTCGCGACCGGGTTAGCGCGGGCGCCCCAGCTTCTGGGCCTGCTGGAAGACCTTCCCCTCGGTCTTGATGGCCGGGGCGATGATGAGCTCGGTGAGCTGCAGCTCGCGGATGTTCCGCGCGCCCACCGAGCCCATGCACGTCCGGATGGCCCCCACCAGGTTCAGGGTGCCGTCCTCGGTGAAGGCCGGGCCGAAGAGGATCTGCTCGAGGGGCCCGGCGATGCCCACGCGGATGCGGGTGCCGCGCGGCAGGTTCTGGTGGGGCGTGGCCATGCCCCAGTGGTAGCCGCGCCCGGGCGCCTCGACGGCGCGGGCGAACGCGGACCCGATCATCACCGCGTCGGCCCCCGCCGCCAGCGCCTTGCACACGTCGCCGCCGGTGGTCATGCCGCCGTCGGTGATGATGGGCACGTAGCGCCCCGTCTGCTTGTAGTAGAAGTCGCGGGCGGCCGCCGAGTCGGCGGTGGCGGTCACCTGGGGAACGCCCAGGCCCAGCACCTCCCGGCTGGTGCACGCGGCGCCAGGCCCCACCCCGATCAGCAGCGCGTCGGCCCCGCACTCCATGAGCTCGAGGCACGCCTCGTAGGTGACGCAGTTGCCGATGATCAGGGGGATGGCGAGGTGCTGCTTCAGCGCGCGGAAGTCCACCGGCGTGTACTCGGTAGCGATGTGGCGGGCCGTGGTCACGGTGGACTGCACCACGAAGATGTCGGCGCCCGCCTCCTGGGCGATCTGCGCGAACCGCTCGGCCCGCTGGGGGATGGACGAGACGGCCACGGTGCCGCCGCCCTTCTTGATCTCGGCGATGCGGCGGTGGATCAGGTCCTCCTTGATGGGCTCGCCGTAGATGGACTGGATGATCTTGGTGGCTTCCTCCTGGCTGGCCGAGACGATCCGGTCGAGGACCTCTTCCGGGTTCTCGTACCGGGAGAAGATGCCCTCCAGGTTCAGGACGGCGAGCCCGCCCAGCCGGCCCATCTCGATGGCCAGCCGGGGCCCGACGACGCCGTCCATGGCTGCGGCGATGATGGGGATCTCGAAGCGGCGGCCGCACAGCTCCCAGCTGATGTCCACCTCGTTGGGGTTCACCGTGACCGCGCCGGGCACGAGCGCGATGTCGTCGAACCCGTACGCAACCCTCGCCTTGCGGCCTCGCCCGACCCACATGCCCATGTCGCTGACCCCTCCCGCTGCCCTCAGGAGCTGCCTCGGGCGTCCCAAATATAGGGATCGTCGCCCGCGTTCATACTAGATTTAGGGCAGTATAAGGCCCCGTCGCGGGGCTGTCAATTCAGCGTGCGCGCTCGTGGAGCAGGCGGAGGCCCTCCAGCGTCAGGTCGGGGTTCACGTGCTGGACGGAGCGCGCCACGTCGGCCACCAGCGGGGCGAGGCCGCCCGTCGCCACCACGGTGGGCGCGCCGCCCATCTCCTGCCTCATGCGCTCCACGAGCCCGTCCACGAGCCCCGCGTAGCCGTAGACCACCCCCGACTGGATGTTGGTCACCGTGTTGCGGCCGATGGCCTCCTTGGGGCACACCAGCTCCACCCGGAACAGCCGGGCGGCGCGCGAGAGCAGCGCGTCGAGCGCCGTGGTGATGCCGGGGGCGATGGCGCCGCCCAGGAACTCCCCGCGAGCGCTCACGCAGTCGAAGGTGGTGGCGGTGCCGAAGTCGATGACGATGAGGGGCGGGCCGTAGATGGACACCGCGGCCACCGCGTTGACGACCCGGTCGGGCCCGATCTCCCGGGGATTGTCGATGAGCAGCGGCAGGCCGGTGTTGACGCCCGGCTCCACCATGAACGGCGTCACCCCGAAGTACTTCTCGCACATCCACTCCAGCGTCTGCTGCACCGGGGGCACCACGTTGGAGATGGCGATGCCCGTGATGTCCTGGGGCTGCAGGCCCCGGGTCCTGAGCAGCGTCTCGAAGAACACGCCGTACTCGTCCGCGGTCTGCTCCCGCCGGCTGGTGAGCCGCCAGGAGACCAGTAGGCGCGGCCCGTCGAAGACCCCGATGACCGTGTTGGTGTTGCCCACGTCGGCGACCAGCAGCATCCTACCCCTCCATCTCCCCGGCGATCACCCGGTGGAGGGTCGCCCCGTCGTGGAGCACCAGCGCGCCCTCCGCGTCCAGATCCACGGCGACGCCGGCCCGCCCGTCCACCCGGACGCGGCGCCCGAGCGTGTCGCTCAGCGCCAGCCAGCGCGCGCGCACCGCCGCGAACCCCTCGCCCTCCAGGCGCCCCCGCCACGTGTCGAAGGCCTCGAGGAGCGCGGCCAGCAA